>NZ_DKJF01000086.1:5349-22013 GCF_002454615.1 Pseudomonas sp. UBA6699 | reverse complement strand
GCTTGTAGCTTGTAGCTTGTAACTTGTAGCTTGCCGCTTGCCGCTCTCGCCATCAGGCGAGCCTGCAACGATCGAAGAACCGCTCCCGCCCCAGAATCATCAGCGCCGCGCGCTTGTGCGGGAAGTCGAACTCCTTCTCGCAATGGAAGCACTGGTCGTGCATGTAGCCGATCATCTTGCCATTGTCGGCACGCGGCTCGGCGACAACCCGCTGGGTACGCGGGTCATCCAGGAACAGGTAATGCACCAGCGCCGATAGCCAGCTGGCGACCTTGTGCGGGCCACGATGGCTCTGTTCCCCAACCAGCATGTGGATGCCGCGGTCGTAGTCATCAGCCGGGTAGAACGGTGCAATGCGATCCTCCTTGGCCCAGTAAGCCTCGAAATAGGCAAATGGCTGATCGTCGAAGCAGCCAATCAACGTCAGGGTATGCGGGTCGACCTCCAGCTTGGCCAGGTACTCGCGGTGCTGGGCAAGCGTGCCGCTTTCCTGCCAGAACGCCTCCACGCGCGGGTCGTTCTGCCAGCGGTTGAAGCGCTCCAGGTCATGCTCGATGTCCAGGGTGCGCAGCGACACCCAGCTACCCAGCCGCGCATCGAAGCGCCGATAGACCTCGCCACGGGGCTTGGGCGCCCGCCGCGGGTGGCGCTTGCCATTGCTGATCTGCATCTGCTGCGGGAAGGGGGCAGCCAGCGCCTCACCCAGCCAGGGCTGCGGCAATTGCCAGAACAGCGCGCGCTCGCACAGGTACTGGCCAGGCACATCGCCCACCAGCAGCAGGCCGCTGGCCAATGCCTGCGGCACCACCTCGGGCAGGTGCCAGACCAGGCACTGGCAGGCACTGTCACGGGACAACAGCCAATAGCAGGCCGCCCACAAGGCTTGATAAGGGCGCTCGGGGCACAGCTGCTCAAGGTGTACCTGCAAGGTTGGAGCCGCCTGCAGGCGCACCTGCGCCAGCGGGCGGCCCTCCAGGGTCAGGCTCAGCCTGTTGGCCCCCTCCTCGGCACTGAGGCTGCGCCAACGTGGCGGTGACTGTGGCTGCGAAGCGGCATCGAAGGGCATGGGTGGGTCTCGCGAAATGAACAAAGGGCTCACTGTCGAGAACGATGCCACGCGGCGGCAATTTAGTCCTCGGGCGCACTGACGGCGATGCGGTAAGGCTGGAAGATGCGCGCCAGCTCACCGCTATCACGCAAGCCTCTCAACAGTTCAGCGAACGACCGCTCGCCAATGGGCGCGGCGGGCCGCAGCAGCGCGTAGTGGTGGTAAACCTGATCGATGCGCTGCGATGCAACCAGTTGCGCACGGCTGGACGGGTTACGTGCCAGGAAGTCACTGAGGTAGGAGCGCGTGACCAGGGCAATGTCGGCGCGGCCCGCCTGCACCATCAGCAGGTTGCTGTCGTGTGAATAGGTCAACGTCGCATTGTAGGCCTTGCGCAGGTAGCGCGGGTCGGCGTTGAAACCGGCGAACGCATAGTGATAGCCGTTGAACAGGGCCAGGCGCTTGCCCTTCAGGTCATCGAAGTAATGCGGGGCGCGCCCGTCCACCTGGCGGGCCACGAACACTTCGGCATCTTCCAGGCCCATGTCCACCTGTTGATGGGGAATCTCCTTCCAGCCCCACTGCGGGTTCTCGAAAATGGCCATATCGGTACGGCCCTGCTGCAAGTCACTGAAACGCCGCTGGATGGAAGTGGGCACCAATACGAAGCGGTAGCGCTGCTGGGCACGGTTGAGCGCAGCGACCAACTGCGGCAACAAGCCGATATCGGCGCCCTGCTCGGGGCGCACCGTATACGGCGGGAAATGCGCGGCACCGACTTTCACCTCGATGGCGCCTGCCGCGCATGCCGGTACGGCCAACCAGTAAACAGCCAGCAACATGAGGGTGGACAAGGCCTTCAGGCCGGGCGCAAGGGTAAAGGCGGTCATTCATCACGGTTCATGCCTGGGTTCGCTTAAGCTAGGCGTTTTACCGGGGCGGCACAACTGCTGCCTCCGGCTTTCGTGCCCCTCGATACGCCATTGGCGGTGACAAAACGGGCGGCAAAATGCCACGAGGTGCCGGATGCGCCGAGTTTGGCTACGCTCTAGCAGGATCTGCAAGGGAGCCTGGTATGGGCCATTGGTTGGTGATCGACCTGGAGGCCACCACCGATGAGGGTGGGTGGCCGATCACGGAGATGGAAGTCATTGAAATCGGCGCGAGCCTGGTCACCCGCGAAGGCCGTGAGGTCGACCACTTCCAGCGTTTCGTGCGCCCGCGGCGGCGCCCGCAGCTGACCCCGTTCTGTCGCGAGCTGACCCACATCAGCCAGGCCGACGTCGATGCGGCCGCGCCGTTTCGCGAGGTATGGGCCAGCTTCGAGCACTGGCTCGGGCAGCATCGTGAACAGTTGCAGGCCTGGGTCAGTTGGGGCGACTACGACCGCCAGCAACTGCACCAGGAATGGCACCTGCACGGCCTGGACAGCCTGCTGCGCACGCTGGCGCACATCAACCTCAAGCAACGCTTTGCCAAGGCCCGCCACCTGCAGCGCCCTGCCGGCCTGAACGGCGCCCTGCAACTGGCTGGCATGCACTTTTGCGGGCAGCAGCACCGGGCCCTGGAAGATGCGCGCAATACAGCGCGGCTGCTGCCCTTGAGCCTGCCCGCCGACGGGCCCTGAAAGCAGATGACGAGGCCATTGGGCTTGGGCATACTGGCCAGCCCTTTTTCCTCCCCTTTTTCAGGAGACGCCCATGTTCCAGGTCAACGAGTACTTCAACGGCACCGTCAAGTCGATCGCCTTCACGGGCGAAGAAGGCCCGGCCACTGTCGGCGTGATGGCCCCGGGCGAATACGAGTTCGGCACCGCCAAGCGTGAAATCATGCACGTGGTGTCGGGTGCGTTGATCGTCAAGCTGCCAGGCAGCGACAACTGGGAAACCTTCAAGGCGGGCGACACGTTCAATGTACCGGCTGACAGCAAGTTCCAGCTGCAGGTGAAGGTCGACACCGCCTACCTGTGCGAGTACCGCGATTAATTGTTCGCTATTGGCACGCTCGTTGTAGGAGCGGCCTTGTGTCGCGAAAGGGCTGCGAAGCAGCCCCAGTTTTTAGCTTCGCCGCGTGAATTGCCGGGGCCGCTGCGCGGCCCTTTCGCGACACAAGGCCGCTCCTACAAGCGTATGCCTGCCAAAAAGCTGGCAACTCGCTGCGCAGCCGCCTGCAAATGCTGCTCATGGCTGAACCCCGAAGCCTTCAACGGCTTCAGGTCATGGTCCGCCGCCACTAGCCAGCTCACCTCGATCGCCGGCGACAACGCATACCCAGCCACCGCCTCCCGGTTGCCCAGCGCATCGCGCTCGCCCTGCACGATCAACGTCGGGGTTTTCAACCCGGCCAGGTGCTCCACGCGCGGCTTCTCGGGTTTGCCCACCGCGTAGAACGGGTAGCCCAGGCACACCAGCGCATCGGCGCCCAGTTCGTCGGCCAGCAGGCTGGCCATGCGCCCACCCATCGACTTGCCACCCACCGCCAGCTTGCCCGCGACCAAAGGTCGCACCTGCCGGTACACCTCGCGCCAGCTTTCCAGCAATACCTTCTGCGGGTTCGGCGGCCGCTTGCCACCGCCAACCCGGCGCTCGGCCATGTACGGGAACTCGAAGCGCAGCACCGCTACCCCAAGTGCCGCAAGCCTTTGCGCCATTTCGTCCATGAACCCGCTGTCCATCGGCGCACCGGCACCATGGGCCAGGATCAGGCAGCCCTTGTAACCCTCCCCGCCCTCGACCTGCGCAAGATCGCAGCGCAAGCCTGGAACATTTCCGACCTTCGCCCATTGATCCCCGTCAATACCGGCACTTTGCCCATTAATCATGCTTGCCTCGCTGTAAAGCCTGCCAAATAACCGTGGATGGGAACCCATACATGAACACAACCAGCAGTACCGCCTATAACTACAAGGTGGTCCGCCAATTCGCCATCATGACGGTGGTGTGGGGAATCGTCGGGATGGGGCTCGGCGTTTTCATCGCCGCCCAGCTTGCCTGGCCTGCCCTCAACTTCGACCTCCCCTGGACCAGCTTCGGCCGCCTGCGCCCACTGCACACCAATGCGGTGATCTTCGCCTTCGGCGGCTGCGCGCTGTTCGCCACCTCCTATTATTCGGTGCAACGCACCTGCCAGACCACCCTGTTCGCACCCGGCCTGGCCGCGTTCACCTTCTGGGGCTGGCAGCTGGTGATCCTGCTGGCGGCCATCAGCCTGCCATTGGGCTACACCAGCTCCAAGGAATACGCCGAGCTGGAATGGCCGATCGACATCCTGATCACCATCGTCTGGGTCTGCTACGCCATCGTGTTCTTCGGCACGCTGATCAAGCGCAACACCAAGCACATCTACGTGGGCAACTGGTTCTTCGGCGCGTTCATCCTGACGGTGGCCATGCTGCACATCGTCAACAACCTGGAACTGCCGGTCAGCCTGACCAAGTCGTACTCGGTCTATGCCGGTGCCACCGACGCCATGGTGCAGTGGTGGTATGGCCACAACGCGGTGGGCTTCTTCCTGACCGCGGGCTTCCTGGGGATGATGTACTACTACGTGCCCAAGCAGGCCGAACGCCCGGTGTATTCCTACCGCCTGTCGATCGTGCACTTCTGGGCGCTGATTACCCTGTACATCTGGGCCGGCCCGCACCACCTGCACTACACCGCCCTGCCTGACTGGGCGCAATCGCTGGGCATGGTGATGTCGCTGATCCTGCTGGCACCGAGCTGGGGTGGCATGATCAACGGCATGATGACCCTGTCGGGGGCCTGGCACAAACTGCGCAGCGACCCGATCCTGCGCTTTTTGGTGGTGTCGCTGGCGTTCTACGGCATGTCCACCTTCGAGGGCCCGATGATGGCCATCAAGACGGTCAACGCCCTTTCCCACTACACCGACTGGACCATCGGCCACGTGCACGCTGGCGCCCTGGGCTGGGTCGCGATGATCTCGATCGGCGCGCTGTACCACACCATCCCGAAAGTGTTCGGCAAGGAACGCATGTACAGCATCGGCCTGATCAACGCGCATTTCTGGCTGGCCACCATCGGCACCGTACTGTACATCGCCTCGATGTGGGTCAACGGCATTGCCCAGGGCCTGATGTGGCGCGCAGTGAACAGCGACGGCACGCTCACCTACTCGTTCGTGGAAACCCTGGTGGCCAGCCACCCAGGCTTCATCGTGCGCTTCGTCGGCGGTGCGATCTTCCTCAGCGGCATGTTCCTGATGGCCTGGAACACCTGGCGCACCGTGCGTTCGCCGGCGCTTGATGCTGCCCCTGCGAACGCCCAGCTGGCTTGAGGAGACCTGCCTGATGAAACATGAAGTCATCGAGAAAAACGTTGGCCTGCTGGCCCTGCTGATGGTGTTGGCCGTCAGTATCGGCGGCCTGACCCAGATCGTGCCGCTGTTCTTCCAGGACGTCACCAACAAGCCGGTCGAAGGCATGAAGCCTTACACCGCGCTGCAGCTCGAAGGCCGCGACATCTATATCCGCGAAGGCTGCGTGGGCTGCCATTCGCAGATGATCCGCCCATTCCGCGCCGAAACCGAACGCTACGGCCACTACTCGGTCGCCGGCGAGAGCGTGTGGGACCACCCGTTCCTGTGGGGCTCCAAGCGTACCGGCCCGGACCTGGCCCGGGTCGGCGGCCGCTACTCGGACGACTGGCACCGCGCGCACCTGTACAACCCGCGCAACGTGGTACCGGAGTCGAAGATGCCGGCGTACCCCTGGCTGGTCGCCCAACAGGTGGATAACAGCCACACCGACGTGAAGATGCGCACCCTGCGTACGCTCGGCGTGCCGTACACCGACGACGACATCGCCGGTGCCCGCGACGCGGTCAAGGGCAAGACCGAGATGGACGCGCTGGTGGCCTACCTGCAGGTGCTTGGCACCGCGATCAAGAACAAGAGGTGATTGCGATGGAAATGGACACCGGCATGATTCGCGGCCTCGGCACCCTGGTGGTGATGGTCGCCTTCATCGGCCTCTCCCTGTGGGTATTCAACCGCCGTCGCGACCGTGATTTCGCCGAGGCGCGCTTGCTGCCCTTCGTCGACGACCGCCTGCCCGCTGCCGGGCAGGAACCTGCTGCAAAAAGGAGTAACGGGCAATGACCACCTTCTGGAGTACGTATATCAGCGTACTGACCATCGGGAGCCTGATTGGCCTGACCTGGCTGTTGCTCGCCACCCGCAAGGGCCAGAGCCACAACCCCACCGACCAGACCATGGGCCACAGCTTCGACGGCATCGAGGAGTACGACAACCCCTTGCCCAAGTGGTGGTTCTGGCTGTTCGTCGGCACCCTGGTGTTCGCGGTCGGCTACCTGATCCTTTACCCGGGCCTGGGCAACTGGAAAGGCATTCTGCCGGGTTATGAAAATGGCTGGACCGGCGCCAACGAATGGCAAAAGGAAATGGACAAGGCCGATGCCCGCTTCGGGCCGATCTTCGCCAAGTACGCCGCCATGCCGGTGGAGGAAGTGGCCAAGGACCCGCAGGCGTTGAAAATGGGCGGGCGCCTGTTCGCCTCCAACTGTTCGGTCTGCCATGGCTCGGACGCCAAGGGCGCGTTCGGCTTCCCCAACCTCACCGACAAGGACTGGCGCTGGGGCGGTGATGCGCAGACCATCAAGGCGTCGATCATGAACGGCCGCCATGGTGTGATGCCGGCATGGGCCGAGGTGATTGGCGAGCAGGGCGTGGCCGACGTCGCCGCGTTCGTGCTGACCAGCATGGACGGCCGTAAACTGCCGGAAGGCGCCAAGGCCGACCCGGCCAAGGGCAAGGAGATCTTCGCCGGCAACTGCGTGGCCTGCCACGGGCCGGAAGGCAAAGGCACCCCGGCCATGGGCGCGCCCGACCTGACCCACCCACAGGCGTTCATCTATGGGTCGAGCTTTGCCCAGCTGCAACAGACCATCCGCTACGGTCGCCAAGGGCAGATGCCGGCGCAGGCCGAGATTCAGGGCAATGACAAAGTGCACCTGTTGGCGGCGTATGTGTACAGCCTGTCGCAGGATGGCGCGGCTGAAACTGTGACTTCCAAGTAATACCCCCGGGGCCGCTTTGCGGCCCATCGCGACGCAAGGCCGCTCCTGCAGGAGATCGCATTTTTTCTGTAGGCGCGGCCTTGTGTCGCGAAAGGGCTGCAGAGCAGCCCCAGCGCTCCCCCGCCCTACTCCCTCCCTTGCACCCCCTCCGAACAGAACTAAGCTTGTTGCCACAGTGGGCATCCTACGAAAGCACCGGCGCAGACGCCGCGCCTGGCCAGTGGCCGCCCCCAAAAAAAGCTTGACCGATCGATCAGAAAAAGGTGAAAAACGGTACACATTACAAATATTTATTTGTGTACAATCCACCTGACCCGAGCGCTGCGGGACATCAGTGAACGGGCCCGGACACGGGTCGGCGTACCAAAGTTGCGTTGCGGTAACCCGGAGGGTTATCAATACTGGCGCCGATTTTTCAACCAACAAGAACATCAAAACCGTGGAACCTTAGAATGAGCACAGCAATCAGTCCGACTGCTTATAACTATAAGGTCGTCCGCCAGTTCGCCATCATGACGGTGGTCTGGGGGATCCTTGGCATGGGCCTCGGCGTCTTCATCGCCTCGCAGCTGGTGTGGCCACAACTGAACCTGGACCTGCCCTGGACCAGCTTCGGGCGCTTGCGTCCGCTGCACACCAACCTGGTGATCTTCGCCTTCGGCGGCTGCGCGCTGTTCGGCACCAGCTACTACGTGGTGCAGCGCACCTGCCAGACGCGGCTGATTTCCGACAGCCTGGCCGCCTTCACCTTCTGGGGCTGGCAGGCGGTGATCGTCGGGGCGCTGATCACCCTGCCGATGGGCTACACCACCACCAAGGAATACGCCGAGCTGGAGTGGCCAATGGCGATTCTGCTGGCCATTGTCTGGGTCACCTACGGGGTGGTGTTCTTCGGCACCATCGTCAAGCGCAAGACCAAGCATATCTATGTCGGCAACTGGTTCTACGGTGCCTTCATCGTGGTCACCGCGATGCTGCACATCGTCAACCACATCTCCCTGCCGGTCAGCCTGTTCAAGTCGTACTCGGCCTACTCCGGCGCCACCGATGCGATGATCCAGTGGTGGTACGGGCACAACGCCGTGGGCTTTTTCCTGACCACCGGCTTCCTGGGCATGATGTACTACTTCGTGCCCAAGCAGGCCGAGCGGCCGATCTACTCGTACCGCCTGTCGATCGTGCACTTCTGGGCGCTGATCACCCTGTACATCTGGGCCGGCCCGCACCACCTGCACTACACCGCCCTGCCCGACTGGGCGCAGTCGCTGGGTATGGTGATGTCGATCATCCTTCTGGCGCCAAGCTGGGGCGGCATGATCAACGGCATGATGACCCTGTCGGGCGCCTGGCACAAACTGCGTACCGACCCGATCCTGCGCTTTCTGGTGGTGTCGCTGGCGTTCTACGGCATGTCCACCTTCGAAGGCCCGATGATGGCCATCAAGACCGTTAACTCGCTGTCGCACTACACCGACTGGACCATCGGCCACGTCCACGCAGGCGCCCTCGGCTGGGTCGCCATGATTTCGATCGGCGCCGTGTACCACATGATCCCGCGCCTGTATGGCCGCGTGCAGATGCACAGCGTTGGCCTGATCAACGCGCACTTCTGGCTGGCCACCATCGGCACCGTGCTGTACATCGCCTCGATGTGGGTCAACGGCATCACCCAGGGCCTGATGTGGCGTGCCATCAACGATGACGGCACCCTCACCTACTCGTTCGTCGAGGCACTGCAAGCCAGCCACCCGGGCTACATCGTGCGTGCCCTGGGCGGTGCGTTCTTCGCCAGCGGCATGCTGCTGATGGCCTACAACGTGTTGCGTACCGTGCGTGCCGCCAACCCGGCACAGGCTGAAGAAGCCGCCAAGATCGTCGTTGTGGGAGCGCACTGATGAAGCATGAAGCCGTCGAGAAGAACATTGGCCTGCTGGCCTTCTTCATGGTCATCGCGGTAAGCGTCGGTGGCCTGACCCAGATCGTCCCGCTGTTTTTCCAGGACGTGACCAACAAGCCGGTCGAGGGCATGAAGCCGCGTACCGCCCTGGAGCTGGAAGGCCGCGACATCTATATCCGCGAAGGTTGCGTGGGCTGCCACTCGCAGATGATCCGCCCGTTCCGCGCCGAAACCGAGCGCTACGGGCACTACTCGGTCGCCGGCGAGAGCGTGTGGGACCACCCGTTCCTGTGGGGCTCCAAACGCACCGGGCCGGATCTGGCACGGGTCGGTGGCCGCTACTCCGATGACTGGCACCGCGCGCACCTGTACAACCCGCGCAACGTGGTGCCGGAATCGAAGATGCCGGCCTACCCCTGGCTGGTCGAGAACACGCTCGACGGCAAGGACACCGCGAAGAAGATGGAGGTGCTGCGCACACTCGGCACACCGTACACCGACGCCGACATCGCCGGCGCCCGTGACGCGGTCAAGGGCAAGACCGAAATGGACGCCCTCGTGGCGTACCTGCAGGGTCTTGGCACCATCATCAAGAGCAAACGGTGACGCTGATGGATATCGGGATGATTCGCGGCCTGGGTACCGTCGTGGTGATGGTGGCGTTCGTGGGCCTGGCGCTGTGGGTGTTCAACCCACGGCGCAAGAAGGACTTCGACGAAGCCACCCAACTGCCCTTCGCCGATGACCCCGAGGCCAAACGGCACGTCGAGCAAGCAAAAGCTTCTGGGAGCAAACAACAATGACAACCTTCTGGAGTCTGTACGTTACCGTCCTGACCCTGGGCACCATCTTCTCGTTGACCTGGCTGCTGCTGTCGACCCGCAAGGGCCAGCGCGAAGAGGTGACCGACGAAACCGTCGGGCACGCCTTCGATGGTATCGAGGAGTACGACAACCCACTGCCGAAATGGTGGTTCTGGCTGTTCGTCGGCACCATCGTCTTCGCCCTCGGCTACCTGGTGCTGTACCCGGGGCTGGGCAACTGGAAAGGCATGCTGCCGGGTTATTCGTACCTGGACAACGACAAACAGACCGAGTTTTCCAACGGCCAGCAGGGCTGGACCGGCGTGCACGAGTGGGAGAAGGAAATGGCCAAGGCCCAGGCGCGCTTCGGCCCGATCTACGCCAAGTTCGCCGCCATGCCTATCGAGGAAGTGGCCAAAGACCCACAGGCGCTGAAAATGGGCGCACGCCTGTTCGCCTCCAACTGCTCGGTATGCCATGGCTCCGACGCCAAGGGCGCCTTCGGTTTCCCCAACCTGACCGACAATGACTGGCGCTGGGGCGGCGAGCCGGAAACCATCAAGGCCACCATCATGGGCGGCCGCCACGGTGTGATGCCGGCATGGGCCGAAGTGATCGGTGACCAAGGTGTGGCCGACGTCGCGGCATTCGTGGTCAGCAAGCTCGATGGCCGTACCCTGCCGCAAGGGGTCAAGGCCGATGTGCAGAATGGGCAGAAGATCTTCGCCGCCAACTGCGTGGCCTGCCACGGGCCGGAAGGCAAAGGCACGCCAGCCATGGGGGCACCGAACCTGACCCACCCGCAGGCGTTCATCTACGGCTCCAGCTTTGCCCAGTTGCAGCAGACCATCCGCTATGGCCGCCAAGGGCAGATGCCGGCCCAGGAACAGTTGCAGGGCAACGACAAGGTGCACTTGCTGGCGGCTTATGTGTACAGCCTGTCGCAGCAGGCTGAGCCGGCCAAGGCCGAGTAAGGCAGGCCTGGCCTCTTCGCGGGCTCGCCCGCTCCCACACCCTCAAGGCTGATGAGGGACCTGTGGGAGCGGGCAAGCCAGCGAAAAGGCCGGCACAACCAAGCATTTCTCGCAGGCTGATGACCTGGATCAATTGACACCCGCCATAACACGATTCACACCGCGAACCCAACGCGACTAAAGGTCGCAGTGCGACCCCGGGCCGCCCATAGCGGCGTATCATGAACCGCAGAGCGCTAGCAGATTGCGCGAGACTGCGGCCGGCACGCACTGGCCGCGGCATTTTTCCACTGCCGTGGGACTTGATGATGAGCAAGCAAATTCCGGTACATGATGTAACCCCGCCTGCCACGAAAGGGAAGGACTCCGTCGACCTCTACGCGTCCCGCGAAAAAATCTATACCCGCGCCTTCACCGGCCTGTTCCGGCGTTTGCGCATGGTTGGCGGTGCCGCGCTGTTCCTGCTGTACTTCGGCACGGTATGGCTGAACTGGGGTGGCCACCAGGCGGTGTGGTGGAACCTGCCCGAGCGCAAGTTCTATATCTTCGGTGCCACCATCTGGCCGCAGGACTTCATCCTGCTGTCAGGCATCCTCATCGTCGCCGCCTTCGGCCTGTTCTTCATCACCGTGTTCGCAGGCCGGGTCTGGTGTGGCTACACCTGCCCGCAAAGCGTGTGGACGTGGATCTTCATGTGGTGTGAAAAAGTCACCGAGGGCGACCGCAACCAGCGCATCAAACTGGACAAGGCGCCCATGAGCGCCAACAAGTTCCTGCGCAAGTTCAGCAAGCACAGCCTGTGGCTGCTGATCGGTTTCGTCACCGGCATGACCTTCGTCGGCTACTTCTCGCCGATCCGTGAACTGGTGATCGAGTTCTTCACCGGCCAGGCCGATGGCTGGGCCTATTTCTGGGTCGGCTTCTTCACCCTCGCCACCTACGGCAACGCCGGTTGGCTGCGCGAGCAGGTGTGTGTGTACATGTGCCCCTACGCCCGCTTCCAGAGCGTGATGTTCGACAAGGACACACTGATCGTCTCCTATGACCCGCGCCGCGGCGAAACCCGGGGCCCGCGCAAGAAAGGCGCGGATTACAAGGCCCAAGGCCTGGGCGACTGCATTGACTGCACCTTGTGCGTGCAGGTCTGCCCGACCGGCATCGACATCCGCGACGGCCTGCAGATCGAATGCATCGGCTGCGCCGCCTGCATCGATGCCTGCGACGGCATCATGGACAAGATGAACTATCCCAAAGGGCTGATCAGCTACACCACCGAGCACAACCTCTCCGGGCAGAAAACCCACCTGTTGCGGCCCCGCCTGATCGGCTACGCGCTGGTGCTGCTGGTGATGATCATCGGCCTGGCCACGGCCTTCGCCACCCGCTCGCTGGTCGGTTTCGACGTCAGCAAGGACCGTGTGCTGTACCGCGAAAATGCCCAGGGCCGGATCGAGAACGTGTACAGCCTGAAGGTCATGAACAAGGACCAGCGTGACCATGTGTATGTGCTGGACGCCACTGGCCTGCCAGACCTCACGCTCGAAGGCCAACGCGAGATCCGCGTGGCCGCCGGGGATATCGTCAGCCTGCCGGTGCAGCTGTCGGTGGCGCCGGAAAAACTGCCATCGACCACCAACGAAATCACCTTCATCCTCAAAAGCGCCGACGACAGCAGCGCGCAGGTTGAAGCCAAGAGCCGCTTCATCGGCCCACAGATCCGCTAAGAGAGATAACCCACAATGCCTGCCACCGCCGCCGACCCTTGGTACAAGCACCTCTGGCCCTGGATCATCATTGCGATCCTCACCACCTCGGTGTGCCTGAGCCTCAGCATGGTCAGCATCGCCGTGAACAACCCGGACAACCTGGTGAACGACAATTACTACGAGGCGGGCAAGGGCATCAACCGCTCACTGGACCGCGAACTGCTGGCACAGAAGCTGCGCCTCCAGGCCAGTGTGCACCTGGATGACCTGACCGGCGAAGTGGACCTGCGCCTGGCCGGCAACAGCAACCCGCAGAACCTGGAACTGAACCTGATATCGCCCACCCAGCCGGAAAAGGACCGCAAGGTGCTGCTGAGCCGGGTCGAGGCCGGGCGTTACGTGGGGCAGCTGCAAGACAAGGTTGACGGGCGGCGTTTCGTTGAGCTGCTGGGCAGTGAAGGTGGCCAGGTGTGGCGGCTGTTCGAGGAGGAGAAGGTCGAGCATGGCGTGACCTTGCAGCTTGGTGATGAAGCCATCCAAGGCGCCGAGCACCTGTAGGAGCGGCCTTGTGTCGCGAAAGGGCTGCGCAGCAGCCCCTGCAACCTATGCTGCGAAGCTAAGATCGTGGGGCCGCTTCGCGCCCCTTTCGCGACACAAGGCCGCTCCTACAGGGAAGCGCGCCAACCGGCCGCTATGTGTAAGGCAATGATGTGATGACCCAACCCATTCCCTGCTACCACTGCGCCCTGCCCGTTCCGGCCGGCAGCCGCTTTACCGCCGTGGTGCTCGGCGAGCCCCGCGAGTTCTGCTGCCCCGGCTGCCAGGCAGTGGCCGAGGCGATCGTGGCCGGCGGCCTGGAACACTACTACCAGCACCGCAGCGACAACAGCGCCAACCCCGAAGCGTTGCCCAGGCAGTTGCAGGACGAACTGGCCCTGTACGACCGCAGTGACGTGCAGCAAACCTTCGTCCACCACCTGGGCGACCTGGCCGAGGCCACCTTGCTGATCGAAGGTATCAGCTGTGCGGCGTGTGGCTGGCTGATCGAAAAACACCTGCGCAACCTGCCCGGCGTCGCCGAGGCGCGCCTTAACCTGTCCAACCACCGCCTGCTGGTTGCCTGGGATGCCTCGCAGCTGCCACTGTCGCGCCTGCTGGCCGAACTGCGCCAGATCGGTTACGCCGCCCACCCCTATCAACCCGACCAGGCCGCCGAGCAGTTGGCCCGGGAAAACCGCAGTGCCCTGCGGCGCCTGGGCGTTGCCGGGTTGTTGTGGTTCCAGGCAATGATGGCGACCATGGCCACCTGGCCGGAATTCAACATCGACCTGTCGCCCGAGCTGCATACCATCCTGCGTTGGGTGGCGCTGTTCCTGACGATCCCCATCGTGTTCTACAGCTGCGCACCGTTCTTCAAAGGCGCCGCCCGCGACCTGCGCACCCGCCACCTGACCATGGATGTTTCGGTGTCACTGGCCATTGGCCTGGCCTTCGGTGCCGGCATCTGGACAGCCATCACTGGCAGCGGCGAGCTGTATTTCGACACCGTGGGCATGTTCGCCCTGTTCCTGTTGACCGGCCGCTACCTGGAACGCCGCGCCCGCGAGCGCACCGCAGCGGCCACGGCGCAACTGGTAAACTTGCTGCCGGCTTCGTGCCTGCGCCTGGACAGCCAAGGCCGCAGCGGGCGCATTCTGCTCAGTGAACTGCAATGCGGCGACACCGTACAGGTGCTGCCCGGCGCGGTGATTCCCGCCGACGGGCGCATCGTCGAAGGCCGCTCCAGCGTCGACGAATCGCTGCTCACCGGTGAATACCTGCCACAGCAGCGGCGGGTGGGGGACCGGGTCACCGGCGGCACCTTGAACGTGGAAAGCACGCTGAACATAGAAGTCCAGGCCCTGGGCCACGACTCGCGGCTGTCGGCCATCGTCCGCCTGCTGGAGCGTGCGCAGACGGAAAAACCACGCCTGGCAGAAATTGCCGACCGCGCCTCGCAGGGGTTCCTGCTGTTCTCGCTGCTGGCCGCAGTGGCCATCGGCCTGTGGTGGTGGTACCTGGAGCCGGCCCGGGCGTTCTGGATCGTGCTGGCCATGCTGGTGGCGACGTGCCCTTGTGCGCTGTCGCTGGCCACCCCCACCGCACTCACTGCAGCCACCGGCACCCTGCATAAACTTGGCCTGCTGGTGACCCGTGGCCATGTGCTGGAAGGCCTGAACCAGATCGATACGGTGATTTTTGACAAGACCGGCACGCTGACCGAAGGCAGGCTGACCTTGCGCAGCATTCGCCCACTCGGCAGCCACCCCGCGGACCGTTGCCTGGCGCTGGCGGCGGCATTGGAGAACCGCTCGGAGCACCCCATCGCCCGCGCGTTCGGGCGCGCGGCCACACCTGCTGAAGAGGTGCAGACTGTGCCCGGCCTGGGCCTGGAAGGGCTGGTCGATGGCCAGCGCCTGCGCATTGGCCAGGCCAGCTTCGTCTGCGCCTTGAGCGGCGCGCAAGTACCTGCGGTGCCCGAGCCTCGCGGCCAGTGGCTGCTGCTGGGCGACCGCCAGGGGCCATTGGCCTGGTTCGGCCTGGACGACCGCTTGCGCGATGATGCACCGGCCCTGCTGTCTGCCTGCAAAGCGCGGGGCTGGCGCACCCTGCTGCTGTCTGGCGACAGTTCGCCGATGGTCGCGGAAGTCGCCGCGCAACTGGGCATCGACCACGCCATTGGCGGCCTGCGCCCGGACGACAAACTGGAGCGCCTCAAAGCCTTGCAGGCCGAAGGGCGCAAGGTGCTGATGCTGGGCGACGGGGTCAACGATGTGCCGGTGCTGGCCGCCGCGGACATCAGCATCGCCATGGGCAGCGCCACCGACCTGGCCAAGACCTGCGCCGACGCGGTGCTGCTGTCCAACCGCCTGAGCGCGCTGGTGCAGGCGCTGGAACTGGCGCGCCGCACCCGCCGCAACATCCTCGAGAACCTGCTGTGGGCAACCCTGTATAATGGCCTGATGTTGCCGTTCGCCGCCCTCGGCTGGGTCACCCCGGTGTGGGCTGCTGTCGGCATGTCGGTGAGCTCACTGATCGTGGTGCTCAATGCCCTGCGCCTGACCCGCGCGCCAGTCAGTGCGGGGCTGCCCGCGATGGATGCCGCGCAACCCGCCAGGAGTACGCCATGCCCGCCCTCTATGTCATGATCCCCGCAGCCCTGCTGCTGGTCGGCGTGGCCGTGTACATCTTCTTCTGGGCCGTGGACAGCGGCCAGTACGATGACCTCGACGGCCCGGCGCACAGCATTCTGTTCGACGACCAGGACCCTCGTCACCAGGCGGCGGTCAAACCCGACGACACGCCGGGCAACGCCGACAAGGACTTGCCACCCCGTGCCTGACCTGCTTCCCCTGCTGGGCTCGGCGCTGGTGCTCGGCTTGCTCGGTGGCGGCCACTGCCTGGGCATGTGCGGCGGCCTGATGGGTGCGCTGACCTTGGCCATCCCCCCTGAACAACGCGGCAGGCGCCTGCGCCTGCTGCTGGCGTACAACCTGGGGCGCATCTTCAGCTATGCCTGCGCCGGGTTGCTGCTGGGCCTGGCCGGCTGGGCCGTGGCCAGCAGCCCGGCCGCCCTGGCCCTGCGGGTCCTGGCCGCCTTGCTGTTGATTGCCATGGGCCTGTACCTGGCCGGCTGGTGGAGCGGGCTGACGCGTATCGAGGTGCTAGGCCGCGGCGTGTGGCGGCATATCCAGCCGCTGGCGTCGCGCTTGCTGCCGGTGTCCAGCCTGCCCCGTGCGTTGCTGCTGGGGGCCTTGTGGGGGTGGTTGCCATGCGGGTTGGTGTACAGCACGTTGTTATGGGCGGCCAGCCAGGGCCATGCCGGCTACAGCGCGGCGTTGATGCTGGCGTTCGGGGTGGGCACCTGGCCGGTGCTGCTGGCGACCGGCTTGGCGGCAGAGCGGGTAAACACTTTGTTGAAACGGCGCAGTGTGCGGGTGGCTGGCGGGGTGCTGGTGATGCTGTTTGGTATCTGGACCATGCCCGGGCCGCACCAGCATTGGCTGATGGGGCATTGAGGGCTGCAAGCTGCAAGCTGCAAGCTGCAAGCTGCAAGCTACAAGCTACAAGCTACAAGCTACAAGCTACAAGCTACAAGCTACAAGCAAAAGCAGATCTGCTTTCGACTTTCGACTTTCGA
>NZ_DKJF01000086.1:0-5216 GCF_002454615.1 Pseudomonas sp. UBA6699 | reverse complement strand
TCGACTTTCGACTTTCGACTTGCTGCTTGCCGCTTGCCGCTTGCCGCTTGCCGCTTGATACAAATCAACACAGATTCCTACAGACGCCCATAGACTCCGGTTCACTGCTGCTCTTTCCGGGGACCGCCCACATGCTCGACGACATTCGTTGGGATACCGACCTGATCCGCCGCTACGATCTTGCCGGGCCACGCTACACCTCCTACCCGACCGCCGTGCAACTGCACAGCGAGGTGGGCTCCTTCGACCTGCTCCACGCCCTGCGCGAAAGCCGCCGGGCGGTACGCCCGCTGTCGCTGTATGTGCATGTGCCGTTCTGCGCCAACATCTGCTACTACTGCGCCTGCAACAAAGTCATCACCAAGGACCGCGCCCGCGCCGCGCCGTACCTGCAGCGCCTGGAGCAGGAGATTCAGCTGATCGCCTGCCACCTGGGACCGAAACAGCGGGTGGAACAGCTGCATTTCGGCGGCGGCACCCCGACCTTCCTCAGCCATGTGGAACTGCGCCAGCTGATGACTACCCTGCGCCAGCACTTCCACTTGCTGGACGATGACTCCGGCGACTACGGCATCGAGATCGACCCGCGCGAAGCCGACTGGTCGACCATGGGCCTGCTGCGGGAGCTGGGCTTCAACCGCGTCAGCCTCGGCGTGCAAGACCTCGACCCCGCCGTACAGCGCGCGATCAACCGCCTGCAAAGCCTGGAACAGACCCGCACCCTGATCGAGGCGGCGCGTACCTTGCAGTTCCGCTCGATCAACCTCGACCTGATCTACGGCCTGCCCAAGCAAACCCCGCAAGGCTTCGCCCGCACCGTCGAAGAGGTGATCCGCCTGCAGCCCGACCGCTTGTCGGTGTTCAACTACGCCCACCTGCCCGAACGCTTCATGCCGCAACGGCGTATCGACAGCAGCGACCTGCCCAGCGCGGCCGCCAAGCTGGAGATGCTGCACGCCACCATCGAGCAGTTGACCGCCGCTGGCTACCGCTACATCGGCATGGACCATTTCGCCCTGCCCGACGACGAGCTGGCCATCGCCCAGGAAGAAGGCACCCTGCAGCGCAATTTCCAGGGCTATACCACCCACGGGCACTGCGACCTCATCGGCCTGGGCGTGTCGGCCATCAGCCAGATCGGCGACTTGTACTGCCAGAACAGCAGTGACCTCAACACCTACCAGGACAGCCTGACCAACGCCCAGCTGGCGACCCAGCGCGGCCTGCTGTGCAACCATGACGACCGCATCCGCCGGGCGGTCATCCAGCAACTGATCTGCCATTTCCAGCTGGATTACGAACCCATCGAGCAAGCGTTCACCATCGATTTCCGCGGTTACTTCGACCACCTCTGGCCAGAGCTGCTGACCCTGCAGCGCGACGGCCTGATCAGCCTGGACGACAAGGGCATTCGCATTCTCCCGGCCGGGCGCCTGCTGGCGCGTTCGGTATGCATGGTGTTCGATGCCTACCTGGCGATGCAGAACCGCCAGCGTTTCTCCCGGGTTATCTGAAAAGCGAGACATTCAACCGCATGGACACGCCACCTTGCCGGGCACACTATGGGCGAACGAGGACTCCCGGCAGGGCATCTGCCGGGGTTTTGCCAGCGCGCAGCATCGATGCGCACTCTGGCCTACACCCTGTGTCGTAGGTTACCCTTACGACTTATGTGTGCTTTCCCACAAGGATCGATCCAAATGTCCGAGCCAGTCAAACTGCGCCCTCACAACCAGGCCCATTGCAAGGATTGCAGCCTGGCCCCCCTGTGCCTGCCTCTTTCACTCAACCTGGAAGACATGGATGCACTGGATGAAATCGTCAAACGCGGGCGTCCGCTGAAAAAAGGCGAGTTTCTGTTCCGCCAGGGTGACAATTTTGGCTCGGTCTACGCGGTACGTTCCGGCGCCCTGAAAACCTTCAGCCTCAGCGACAGCGGCGAAGAACAGATCACCGGTTTCCACCTGCCCAGCGAACTGGTCGGCCTGTCGGGTATGGACACCGAAGCCTACCCGGTGTCGGCGCAAGCTCAGGAAACCACCTCGGTGTGCGAAATCCCCTTCGAGCGCCTCGACGAACTGTCGGTCCAGCTCCCGCAGCTGCGCCGCCAGCTGATGCGGGTAATGAGCCGTGAAATCCGCGATGACCAGCAAATGATGCTGCTGCTGTCGAAAAAAACCGCCGACGAGCGCATTGCCACGTTCCTGGTGAACCTGTCGGCGCGCTTCCGCGCCCGCGGCTATTCGGCCAACCAGTTCCGCCTGAGCATGTCGCGCAACGAAATCGGCAACTACCTGGGCCTGGCAGTGGAAACCGTGTCACGGGTGTTCACCCGCTTCCAGCAGAACGGCCTGCTGCGCGCCGAAGGCAAGGAAGTGCACATCCTCGACCCGATCCAGCTGTGTGCGCTGGCCGGTGGTGCAATGGAGGCCTGAGACCGGTATTTAGCGGGTATACTTGGGCATTCGTTTTCCCAGGATATCCGCAACAATGCACAGCGACGCCTTCGACCTCAAAGCCCTGATCCGCCCGGTGGTGGACTTCCCCAAGCCCGGCGTGATCTTCCGTGACATCACCCCGCTGTTCCAGTCGCCGCGCGGGCTGCGCTATGTGGCCGACCAGTTCATCGAGCGCTATGTCGAGGCTGAGTTCAGCCACATTGGCGCCATGGACGCGCGGGGTTTCCTGATTGGTTCGATCATCGCCCACCAGTTGAACAAGCCACTGATCCTGTTCCGCAAGCAAGGCAAGCTGCCAGCCGACGTGCTGAGCGAGGGTTACCAGACCGAGTACGGCGAGGCCTTCCTGGAGGTGCACGCCGACAGCCTGTGCGAAGGCGATTCGGTGTTGATTTTCGATGACTTGATCGCCACGGGCGGGACCTTGCTGGCAGCGGCCAACCTGGTGCGCCGCACCGGTGCGCAAGTGTTCGAGGCCGCCGCGATCATCGACCTACCCGAACTGGACGGTTCGCGCCGGCTACAGGCGGCCGGGGTGCCGACCTTCTGCCTGACCGAGTTTTCCCTCAGCGAGTATTGAGTTGCAAGTTGCAAGTTGCAAGTCGCAAGTCGCAAGTCGCAAGCTACAAGCAAAAGCCGATCTGCTTTTGCTTGTAGCTTGTAGCTTGTAGCTTGTAGCTTGTAGCTTGTAGCTTGTAGCTTGCAGCTTGCAGCTTGCAGCTTCAGAGCGAAATCGGCCGCCGCCCGGCAAAGGCATGGGCCAGTGTTCCGCCATCCACCAGTTCGAGCTCCCCGCCCAGGGGTACACCATGGGCGATGCGCGAGGCCACCAGGCCTTTTTCATTGAGCAGTTGCGCGATGTAATGCGCCGTCGCCTCGCCTTCCACGGTCGGGTTGGTCGCCAGGATCACCTCGGTGAAGGTACCCTGCTCTTCGATCCGCGCCATCAGTTGCGGAATGCCGATGGCCTCCGGCCCCAGGCCGTCCAGTGGCGACAGGTGGCCTTTGAGCACGAAGTAACGGCCGCGGTAGCCGGCCTGCTCGACCGCATACACATCGGTCGGCCCCTCGACCACACACAGCTGGGTGTCGTCACGCCGCGGGTCAGCACACTGTGGGCACAGGTCCTGCTCGGTCAAGGTGCGGCACTGCCGGCAATGCCCTACCCCTTCCATGGCCTGGGTCAAAGCCTGGGCCAGGCGCAGCCCCCCGCTACGGTCACGCTCGAGCAGTTGCAGGGCCATGCGCTGGGCGGTTTTCTGGCCTACACCTGGCAAGATGCGCAGGCCGTCGATCAATTGGCGGATAAGGGGGCTGAAGCTCATGGGGAAGGCCTGACAATTCAATAAGGGGCGGTTTATACCCAGCGGGGGCAGTGGCGTCAAATCAGCCTCCGGGTGAGAGCGCGCCGGGTCAAGAATAATGACCGCGGCGGCTGCGAGTACGCACAAAAAAACCGCCGCTGGTGTCAGCGGCGGTTTTCGAGGGCGCATGCCTTAGAACGGCATCTTGAAGCCCGGCGGCAGCTGCATGCCGGCGGTCATGCCGCCCATTTTTTCCTGGCTGCTCTGCTCCACCTTGCGCACTGCATCGTTCAACGCAGCGGCGATCAGGTCTTCCAGCACTTCCTTGTCATCTTCATCGGTCGACATCAGGCTCTGGTCGATGCTGACGCGCTTGACGTCGTGACGACCGGTCATCACCACGCTCACCAGGCCGCCACCAGACTGGCCGGTGACTTCGGCGTTGGCCAGCTCTTCCTGCATTTTCTGCATTTTTTCCTGCATCTGCTGGGCCTGCTTCATCAGGCCGGCCATGCCACCTTTCATCATGGGGGTATACCTCGATTGGGTCATTTGATGCGGCCCGGCGCCGGGCCGGCCGCAGGGTTATCCGTTACTGGCCCTGGTTGGCCAGGGCTTCTACAGGCTCAATAGTATCCTGCCGCACCTTGGCACCGAACAACTTGATCATCTGCTGGATCAATGGATCCTGCTCGATCGAGGCGACGGCGCCCTGCTGACGCTCGGCCCGCTTGCGCGCGGCGGCCTGGGCCGGGGTTTCCTGCTCGGGCAGGACCAGTTCGATGCGCAGGTTCAACGTGCGCCCCAGATGCTGGTTGAGCGCCTCGTTAAGGCGCCGCTGCTGGGTCGTGTTGAACAGCGCACCCTGGCCTGGGTCCAGGTGCAGCAGCCAGTCGTCGCCATCGGCGGCAATCAGCGTACAGTTTGCTGCGATGTTGCCTGTCATACCCGAGACAGGCAACTGTGGGAATAATTCCAGCCATTGCAGGGCCAGACCGGTGGCCGGCTTGGCGGCTGGCAACGGGGCAGGCGCGGGCGCAGGGGCTTCTTCCTGAACGTGTTCGGCCAACTCGTCGAGGTAGCTGAAGCCAACCGGATCGCTTTCGCCGCCGTAGTAGTCTTCGTCCAGCGGCGGCTCGTCGTCCCGGTCCATGCCAACGGCGGCGTAGGCAGACGGGTCGAAAGGCGGCTCGTCATGCACGGGAGGCGCGGCCGTAGGCGCCGCCTGCGGGGTCGGCCGCGGGGCTGACGCGGGCTCGGCAACAGGCTCTGCAACAGGCGCGCTGGTCGGGGCTGGATCCTCCCACGGCAGGTCGACCACCTCGGCGACGGGCTCAGGCACCGAAATGGCCTCGACTTCGGCCCTCAGCTCGGCGTCTGCGGGCAGTTCGGGCTCATGGTCCACCGTGGCTGGCGGCGGCACTACCAGCGGCGCGGGCGCAGCGGGCGCAGC
>NZ_DKJF01000089.1:0-11990 GCF_002454615.1 Pseudomonas sp. UBA6699 | reverse complement strand
TCCCACGGTCTGTACTGCGCTAACAGTCTGAAGATGGCTTTGTCCCTCCTCCTCCCTTCAAGTCTAAACATACAAGCTGGCTTGCCGGCGATGGGCCGCAAGGCGGCCCCGGTTCATTCAGGCGTATTGATACCCGCCTGCCACGCCTGCCTACACCCTAAGTCTTGCCACCCCGACCCCAGCAGGTCCCAAGACCAAATCACCGCGCCTCACCCTCCGCCCCAAAGCACCCGCCAACCCACGCCAAAGCAGCGTTCCGGGTGGCCTGCCGGCTTCTGATAATCGCCTCCGACATCCTGTCCCCCGTTTGGAGCGCGCCATGCACAACAACAAAAAGCACCTGCCGCCTCGTTTTCTCGCTGCTGCCTTCGCCAGTGTTTCCGCCTTGGGCCTGAGCGGTGCCGCCGAGGCCGAGATCATGCTGTACGACAAGGACCAGACGACATTCTCTACCGATGGCTACATCAACGCCTTCTATGTCAACAGCAAGGTCGACCGCGAGGGCGAGCAGTTCGACCGGCGCCAGTCGCGGGTGAAGATGGGCTTTTTGCCCAACTACATCGGTTTCAACATGGGCAAGCAGGTAGACGACCTGAAACTCGGCGCGCGGGCGTCGTTCTGGGTCACCATCAACGACAGCGAAACCAACGGCACCGATACCGCCATCGACGTGCGCCAGTTCTACGGCACGGTGGCCAACCCTGAGTGGGGCGAAGTGCTGATCGGCAAGGACTTTGGCCTGTTCGCGCGCTCCAACATCCTGTTGGACGAGCTGCTGGCCGGTTATGGCCAGGTCAGTGACACGCTGGGCCTGGTGGATGGCGGCGGGGTGTCGTTCGGCAACATCGGCAGCGGTTACCCCTATCCGTTTCCCACCTCGCAGATCACCTACCGCACGCCGGTGATGGACGGCCTGCGCGTGGCGGTCGGCATCATGGACCCCGTGGATACCAACGACAGCAGCCCGACCGGCAAGGCCTACCAGGAAAACCCACGCACAGAGAGCGAAATCACCTACCAGTTCGACCTGGCGGGGGCGCAGATCTACAGCTGGGTCAACGGTAGCTACCAGACCTCGGACAACACCGACTCGACGGTCCAGTCCGTCACCTCCAAGGGGGTTGGCTATGGGGTGCAGGCGAAGCTGGGCGGCTGGTCATTGACCGGCTCTGGGTTCCAGGCCAAGGGCATCAACCCGTTCTTCACCAATAACGCGGGCGAGCCGGTGTTGCGTAATGTGGACAGCGACGGCTACCTGTTACAAGGCTCCTACAAGTTCGGCAAAAACCGCGTGGCGCTGTCGTATGGCAAGACCAAGGACGATGGCAACGGTGCGGTGGGCAGCGGTGCCGACTACAAGACCCGTGGGGTGGCGTTGTTCCATGACGTCAACGACAACCTCAAGCTGGTGGCCGAGTACAACCAGTTCTCCATCGATGGGCATGAGGGCAGTGCGCAGAATGAAGACACCGATACCTTGGCTGTGGGCGCGGTGCTGACCTGGTAAGCACGGGGCGGCAAGGCAGGCGCAGGTGAAGCTGGCACTTACACCCTTGGAACCGCCCACCCGCTACCCAAGTAGCATTCGCCCCACGTACCCGGCTTCGTACACTGCACCTTCAGCCGCCCTGCGCCGGAGACTTTGATGCAACAGGCCCTCAACGACGGTGTGCTCAGCGCCATGTCCCAGGCCACCGATGCCCGGTTGGCCGCCCAGGACCTGGCGCGACAGCTCCTGCACCCCCACCTGGGCCTGGTGCTGTTTTTCTGTTCTGCCGAATACAACCTGCAGGAACTGGCCCAGGCGTTGGAACAGGGGTTTGGCGGCATCCGCCTGGTGGGCTGCACCAGTGCCGGCGAAATCACCCCGCAGGGGTACGGCCGCAACTGCGTGACCGCGCTGGGCTTCGATCACCGGCACTTTTCCATCGCCACCGGGCTGATCGACGAAATGGAGCACTTCAGCCTCATCGATGCGCAACAGATGGTCGAGCGCCTGGTCGGCACCTGCCGCAGCAATTCGTTGGCGCCGATCAAGGGCCACAGCTTTGCCCTGACCCTGCTCGATGGGCTGTCCAGCCGGGAGGAAATGGTCCTCGCTGCCCTTAGCGCGGCGTTGGGCGACATCCCGCACTTCGGCGGTTCGGCCGGCGACGACAACTACCTCAACCGCACGCATGTCTACCACGGCGGCGCCTTCCACAGCGGCGCAGCGGTGGTGGTGCTGGTCAACACCTGGCTCGACTTCGAAGTGTTCACCACCCATCACATCCAGCCGCGCCAGGAAAAACTGGTGGTCACTGGCGCCGACAGCGGCCAGCGCCGGGTATTCGAGCTGAATGCCGAACCCGCTGCCGAGGAATATGCCCGGCTCATCGGTGTGCCGGTGGCGGCGCTCGATTACCGGGTGTTCGCCGCGCACCCGTTGGCCGTGCGCATTCACGACCAGTACTACATGCGCGCCGTCCAGCGTGTGCACGATGACTTGAGCCTGAGTTTCTACTGTGCTGTGGAGAACGGCATCGTGCTCACGGCCATGACCCCAGGGCCGTTGCTGCCGAACCTGCATGAGCTGTTCGACGGCCTGCACCAGCGCCTGGGCCCGCTGTTGTTGACCATCGGTTGCGACTGCTTCCTGCGGCGTCTGGAACTGGAGGGGCAACACAGCCTGGAACTGGTGGGGACGTTTCTGCGCGAGCAACGGGTGATCGGGTTCAACACCTACGGAGAACAGTTCAATGGCATGCATATCAACCAGACCTTCACCGGCGTCGCCATTGCCCGCAACCGGCCTCCTGTCGGTCGCTGACCTGCAGGCCGAGGTGGCCCGGCTGCAGCAGCAGAACCATAAGCTGCAGCGCATCAATGGTGCGCTGATCGAACGTGTCGAGTCCGGGGTCACCCGCGGCAACGACCCGTACGCGGCGTTTCAGCATTCGGTGGTGCTGGCCGAGCAGGTGCGCGAGCGCACCGATGCGCTGAGCCAGGCCATGGC
Source organism: Pseudomonas sp. UBA6699 (assembly GCF_002454615.1). Classification (NCBI taxonomy): domain Bacteria; kingdom Pseudomonadati; phylum Pseudomonadota; class Gammaproteobacteria; order Pseudomonadales; family Pseudomonadaceae; genus Pseudomonas; species Pseudomonas sp. UBA6699. Next base: position 8,995 of record NZ_DKJF01000089.1, on the reverse strand, counting down.
CGAGTTGAAGGCGGTGAACCACCTGCTCAGCGAGGCCCGGCAGCGGGCCGAGACCGCGCACCAGCACCAGATTCGCCTGATCACCGACAACGTTCCGGCGTTGATCGCCTACCTCAATGCCGACCTGGTCTATGAATTCACCAACAAGGTGTATGAGGAATGGTACTGCTGGCCGCGTGGCGTGATGCTGGGGCAAAGCCTGCGCGAGGCCCACAGCGAACAGCACTACCAACGCCTCGAGGCCTATGTGACGCGGGCATTGGCGGGCGAGAGCGTGACCTTCGAGTTTGCCGAAACCAACATCAAGGGCCAGGAGCGCTACATGCTGCGCTCCTATGTCCCCAACCGCCTGGCCAGCGGCGAGGTGGTGGGTATCTTCGTGTTGATCCGCGATATCACCGAGCGGCGCAATACCGCGCAGGCATTGCACCAGGCCTATCAGCACCTGGAGCAGCGGGTGCGTGAGCGCACGGCGGAGCTGACCAGCCTCAACGACCAGTTGCTGCGGGAAATCGAAGAGCGCAGCCAGGCGCAAGCGCGGCTGCGCGAAGCCAAGCGCGAGGCCGAACAGGCCAACCTGTCGAAAACCAAGTTTCTGGCTGCGGTCAGCCATGATTTGCTGCAACCGCTGAATGCGGCGCGGCTGTTCACCAGCGCGTTGCTGGAAAGCCGCGAACCGCAGCAAAGTGCCCAGTTGGTCCGCAATGTCAGCAACTCGCTGGAGGATGTGGAGAGCCTGCTGGGCACCCTGGTCGACATTTCCAAACTTGATGCGGGCGTGATCAAGGCCGATATCGCGCCTTTCGCGCTCAGCGAGCTGCTGGACAACCTGGCGGCCGAATATGCCCAGGTCGCGCGTAGCGAGGGCCTGGCCCTGCATTTCGTGGGGTGTTCGGCGGTGGTGCGCAGTGATATCCAGCTGTTGGCGCGCATTCTGCGCAACCTGCTCAGCAATGCCATCCGTTACACCCGCAGCGGGCGGGTGGTGCTGGGTTGCCGGCGCCTGCGTGGCGGCTTGCGGATCGAGGTGTGGGACAGCGGCATCGGCATCGCCGAAGAACACCTGGAGGAAATGTTCCAGGAGTTCCGGCGCGGTGATGTGCAGCGCCCCGAGCAGGATCGCGGGCTGGGCCTGGGCCTGGCGATCGTGGAGAAGATCGCCGGTATCCTGGGCCATCGCATCCGCGTGCGGTCATGGCTGGGTAAGGGATCGGTGTTTGCCGTCGAGGTCCCGTTGAGCACCGTTGCGCCCAAGGCGCAGCCGAGCCAGGCCGTGTGCGAGCCGATGTTCGAACGCCTGCGTGGGGCGCAAGTCTGGGTGCTGGACAACGATGCGGCCATTTGTGCCGGCATGCGCACGCTGCTCGAAGGCTGGGGGTGCAAGGTGATTACCGCGCTGTCGGAGGAAGACCTGGCGCGCCAGGTGGACAATTACCACGCCGAGGCCAACCTGCTGATTGCCGACTACCACCTGGACAATGACTGCAACGGCCTCGACGCGGTGGCGCGGATCAATGCCCGCCGCACCCAGCCGCTACCGGCGCTGATGATCACGGCCAACTACAGCAACGACCTCAAGCAGCAGATCCGTGAGCTGGGCCATACCCTGATGCACAAGCCGGTGCGGCCGTTGAAATTGAAGACTGCAATGAGCCATTTGCTGGCCACCCAAGGCTAGGGCCGGGTGTGCTATGGGGGCTGCAACGCGGCCCCCATGAAGCTGGAGACGGTCAGCGCCGCAGGTAGTCGGCGAAGTCGATATCGCCCGCACTGAGAATGGCCTGCACGCGGTTGTGCACATTGAGCTTGCGCAAGATCGCCGACACATGCGCCTTGACCGTGGTCTCGGCGATATCCAGGGTGTAGGCAATCTGCTTGTTCGATTCCCCCTTGGTCATGCGTTCCAGTACCAGCAACTGCTTGCGGGTCAAGGCCTGGAGCATTTCCGGCGGGAAGCTCGGCGCATCGTTCTGGCGCCGGCCGGTGCTGCTTTTCTGCGCGCGGATGATGTCGGGCGGCAGGTAGACATTACCGTTGAGGATCTGCTCGATCGCCTCGATCATCTGTGCGCGCGGCGAGGACTTGGTGATGAAACCCACCGCGCCGTAGGTGATGGCCTGCAGCACGATCTGTTTCTCCTGTTCGGCCGACACGATCACCACCGGCGTGGTCGGTGCTTCGTTGCGCAGGGTGATCAGGCCGTTGAGGCCGTGCATGCCGGGCATGTTCAGGTCGAGCAGGATCAGGTCGAGGTCGTCATGCGCCTGGGTCAGCGCCAGGGCGCTGTCCAGGTCGGCGGTTTCCATGACCTCGCTGCCTTGGAACCCATCGCTGATGACGTTGTGGATGGCTTCGCGAAACAGGGGGTGATCGTCGGCAATCAGAATTTTGTACATGGCCTTTTCACCTTGTTTTTATTGGATGGAGCAGGGCACGCAGTGGCAGTTGAACAGATCAGGGCAAAGGCACCGGTTGCGCCGGCTGCAGCGGCAGGTTGGCCTGCTGCCACGCGTCAACGCCGTCGCGGTACCAGTACAGGTTGTGGTAACCCAGGGCTTTAGCGCGTTTTACCGCGTTCCAGCTCAGCCAGCAATCGGCGCGGCAGTAGAACACCACAGGCTGGTCGGGGTGCCCGGCGGTGGCGCTTTGCAGGTTGTGCGCAAAGTACGCCTGCCAGGCCGGGCTCAGCTCGCCATCGCCGGTGTTGGCCAGCCACAGGCTGCCGGGAAGGTTGGCGTGCGGCTCGTCTTCGATGAAGCGGCCCTGCAGCCACTGGCGGCGGTACACGTCGATCAGTACCGGCCGCGGCTGCTGGCTGAGCAGGCGTTGCAATGTGGCGGTGTCTACCACCTGGCCGCCGTCGACCTGCGCTGGGGTCGGGCTGCGGTAAAGGGTGATGCGGTAACCGTCGGCAGAGAACAGCGGCGCCGTGTCGGCCTGGGCGGTGCCCAGCGTCAGGCTCATTGAAAGTGCCGCCAGCAAGGGGCGTGGCAGCCGGGGCAGGGCACATGGCATGGGGTTCTTCCTTTTTGTTATGGACCCATTACATGCCAGTAGCGGTGCTTTGTGAATGCGACGATAGACAGTAAATGCAGTACTAAAGTAGTAGATGGCTTAGCGCCGCCCGTCAGCCTGGGCCGCGCCAGGCCACAGGATCATCGCGGCTTGCGCAACGCTGCGTGCTGGGGGTTGAAGGTGGCAATCGCCAGCAGCGTGAACAGCACCGTCAAGCCCAAGCACACCGCCAGCGCCAACAGGTTCAGGCGCTGGTACAAGGCAAACCGCACCAGCTCCACGGCATGGGTGAACGGGTTCACCGCGCACAGCCAGTACAGCCACTCGCTGGCTTCGCGCATCTTCCACAGTGGGTACAGCGCCGAAGACAGGAAAAACAGTGGGAAGATCACGAAATTCATCACCCCGGCAAAGTTCTCCAGCTGGCGGATGGCGTTCGACAGCAGCAGCCCCAGGGCACTGAGCATGAACGCCACCAGCAGCAGCGCCGGCAGTGCCAGCAGCAACCCCACCGCCGGCGGTTGCACACCGTACACCCAGGCAATGGCGAGGAACGCGTACACCTGCAGCAGGGAAATGAGCGAGGTCGCCAGCAACTTGCTGGCCAACAGGAACGGCCGCGGCAGGGGGCTGGTCAGCAGCACGCGCATGCTGCCCATTTCCCGGTCATAGACCATCGACAAGGACCCTTGCATGCCGTTGAACAGCAGGATCATGCAGGCCAGCCCCGGGATGATGTACACCTCGTAGGGGATGTAGGTGTCGTACGGCTCGATGATGGCGATGCCCAGCGCTGCCCGAAAGCCGGCGGCGAACACCAGCAACCACAGCAACGGGCGCACCAGGGCACTGAGCAGGCGCGTGCGCTGCAATACGAAGCGCAGCCATTCGCGCAGCATGATGCCGTTGAAACACTGCCAGTAGGCGTTCATCGGGTGTGGGCTCCTGAAGGCTGCCGGGTCAGGTGGGCAAAGGCATGGTCCAGGTCGCCGCCGTGCTGCAGGCTCAGGGCATCGGCGGTACCGCTGGCCACCAGGCGCCCTTGATGGAGAATCAGCAGGTCGTCGCTAGGCTGCACTTCGTCCAGCAGGTGGGTGGTCCACAGCACACTCAACTGCTGCTGGCGGCACAGCTGCCGCACGTGCTGGTTGAGTGCCAGGCGGCTGGCCGGGTCGAGGCCGACGCTGGCCTCGTCCAGCAGCAGCAGGCGTGGCTCGTGCAGCAGCGCACGGGCGATTTCCACCCGCCGGCGGTGGCCGATATTCAGCTCGCGCACGCTGTGGTGGCGGCGCTCGCCCAGGCCCTGGTGCGTCAGCTCGGCCTCTACCCGCTGGTTGCCGTGGCGCCGTGACAGGCCATGCAGGGCGGCGTGGTAGCGCAGGTTCTGCTCCACGCTCAGGTCCAGGTCCAGGGTGCTCTGCTGGAACACCACGCCCATCTGCCGCAGCGCCGGGCGCGGGGTGTCGCGCAACGAGCAGCCGCACACCCGGATATCGCCGTGCTGCAGGTCGTACAGGCGGGTCAGCAGGGCGATCAGGGTCGACTTGCCGGCGCCATTGGGGCCCAGCAACGCGGCAAAACGGCCCGGTGCCAGGCTGAAACCGACCTGCCGCAGCGCCTCGCGCTGGCCGTAGGCGAAGCTCACATCGGCCACCTCGAGGGCGTTCATGGGGTGACCACCACGCCCCAAGGGTAGCGCCCGACTTTCACCGATTTGAGCACCTTGAGGTCCTGCGTATCGATTACCGATACATCGCCGCTGACCCCGTTGGTGGCCAGCAAGCGGCGCTGGTCGGGGGAGAACGCCAACTGCCAGACCCGCCGCCCGACCAGCAGGTAATCGAGCACCTCGTAGGTCTTGGCATCGATCACCGCCACATGGTTGGCCGGGCCCAGGGCGACGAAGGCATACTTGCCGTCCGCGCTGAGCTTGATTCCCACCGGCTGGACCTTGTCCGGGTGCACGCCCTTGATCTGGAAGTTCAGGGTTTTCAGCACCTGGCGCGTGGCAACGTCAAGGACAGTCACCGTGCCGCCGATTTCCGCCGAGGCCCACAGCCTGGAACCGTCCTGGCTGAATTCGACGAAGCGCGGGCGCTGGTCGACCAGGGTGCTGTCGGCCAGGGTCTGGGTGCTGGTGTCGATCCAGTGCAACATGTTGGTGGTTTCGCTGGTATTGACCGCCCATTTGCCATCGGGGCTGACGGCCATGCCTTCAGGTTCGATACCGACATCGATCTGCCCCAGTACCTGGTCGGTCACGGTGTCGATCACGGTCACCAGCGCATCGTCTTCGTTGGAAACGTACAGCCAGCGGTCGTTGGGGTGCAGGGCGAACTGCTCGGGGTCCTTGCCAGAGGGCAGTTCCTTGATGATCTTGCGGGTGGCCACGTCCATCACCTGTACCCGGTCGGAATCGCTGGCGCAGATGTACAGCAGCTTGTTGTCATGCGACAGCAGCAGCCCCCGAGGGCGTTGGCCGACCGCAACGGTTTCGGTGACCTCCAGGGTCTGCAGGTCGATCAGGCTGAGGCTGTTGTCCTTTTCGTTGGACACCCAGGCAGTGGCGGCCAGCGCATGCCCGCAGGCCAGCGCCAGGGCGCCCGTCAGCAAGCTGAGGTAGAGCAGGGCGCGGGAAAGCAGAGGGCGGTGCATGGCGTATTCCTTATTGTTGTGGTTGTCGGCTCAGGGGTACGTGCAGGTCACTTCGGGCTTGTCGTAGCCCAGGCTGTCCATTTCGTTGAAGGGGTGCAGGAAGCCATCTTGTGGCGATGTGCTGACCAGTGCGCGAGGCTGCACCAGCGCAATCGGTTGGCGCAGCTCGCCGTTCCAGGGCCGGTAGCTGAGCTTGCGGCCCTTGAAACCGTCCAGGGGCAGTTGCTCGCTGAGCAGCAGCTGTTGCAGCGCCCGTGGGTCGGCCTGGCGCAGTTTGCTGACCGCGCTGGCAATGCTGCGCACGGCCATCCAGGCGGCGAAGTCACGGTCGTTCATCCAGCGCCCGGCCTGGGCCTCGAAACGTTTTTGCAGTTGCGCCGCGCCGAAGGTTTCCACGGTCTTGTGCCAACCGGTGGGGGTCAACCCCTGGGTGCCCGCCACTGGCCGCGGGTACCAGGTCTGGTAGGGCAGGTATTCGCCAAAGTCACCGCGTTCGTCGGCCACCAGCACCACGTCGTATTCGGCGGTTTGCGTGAACAGCGGCATGTCGGCCTGGGCGCTGCGGCGCTGGTCGTTGTCGAAGGTCCAGGCTTTTTCCGCGACCAGCTGCACGCCGAAGCGTTTCGCCGAGCGGCGCAGGGCGGCGGCGTAGGCCTGGTCATCTGCGGTCTGGCCGACCACCAGCAGCGCGCGTTGCCATTTGCGCAGCACCAGGAACTGCACCAGCGCATCGGCGAGCATTGCCCGGCCCGGCAGGCTGTGCAGCACGTTACCCAGGCACTGGCTGCTGCGCAGGCTGTCGTCGGGGCTGCCGGCATTGAACAGCAGGCTGTCGGGCAGCGCCGCGGCCAGCGCGCGCAGGCTGGTGGCCGGGGCGTTGACCACGAACAGGCGCAGGCCTTGCTCGTGTTGTGCTTGGGCCGCCTGCAACAGCGCCTCGGGGCTGTCCACGTTGGCGCGGGTCAGCTGGAACTGTTGCTTGAGAAAACGCCCGGTGCTGTTGCTGTCGACGATCGCCAGCTCGGCGCCTTGCAGGCCAGCGTCGGCCGGTTCGGGGATGATATTGGACAGCAGCGGGCCCGGGTCGGGCCGGTAGCCCAAATAGCCGATGCCCACGTGCAATAGGGCGTCGGCCTGGCCCGCAGCGGCCGACGCATGGGGCGCGGACAACACGGCGATCAGGGCCAGCAGGCAGAACAAGGCAAGGTGGGCAGGCTGGCGCATGACACACTCCACGGCAGATGGCGCCAGCATAGGAACCCCGCCGGGCACGGGAAATATGCAGAAAGTAGCGCTCGGCCGGTACCAAGGTAGTAATTTCCCGCGCCACCTACGGTTTTACGATGGGCCTCGGCACCCCTGAAGAGAGCTCCCATGCGCCTGTTCAACTTGTCTGCGCTGTGGCGCATCAACCTTTGGGTCACCGGCTGCTTCGCCCTGGTGACGGTGGCCTGTGCCGGGGTGCTGCTGCACCAGGCTGTGGCCGACGTGGAGCGTGAGCTGCAGTCTGCCGAAGCCGTGGTGACCTACCTTGCCGAGACTGCCGAGCGTGACCCGGCCAGTTTGCAGCCGGGCCTGACCCAGAACCTGCGCCATGTACGGGTGCATTGGCTGGCAGCTGGCGATGCCGCCCTGTTGCCGGGGGATGCCGGTGTGGATGCCTGGCTGGGCCGCCAGCTGTTCGGTCAACACCACCCAGGTGGCCGTTTACTGACACTGAGCGATGGCCGGCGGGTGCTGATTGCCGTGGATGCCCGCGATGAAATCGACGAAGTCTGGGAGTCGCTGGTGCAATTGCTGAGCTTGTGCGGCCTGGCGCTGGTATTGAGCCTGGTGACCATCCGTTGGGCGGTCGGGCGGGCGATGGGGCTGCTGGCTGAATTGCTGGGGGCGCTGCGGCAGGTGTCGGCGGGGCACCTGGCCGTGCGTTTGCGCGAGGCCAACCTGCCGGAGGCACGCCAGTTGGCTGCGCACTTCAACGCGATGGTGGCGAACCTGGAGCAGGCCCGGGCCGACAATACGCAGCTGACCCAGGCCCTGCTGGCGGTGCAGGAGCAGGAGCGTACCCGGCTGGCGCAGGCTCTGCACGATGACCTTGGGCAATACCTGGCCGGTATCCGCGCCCAGGGCTGCCTGCTGCGCATGGCGGCCGACCAGCCCGCTGTGGTCAAGCAGACCACACAGCAACTGGAACTGAATTGCGAACATTTGCAGCAAGGGTTTCGTGCCCTGGTACAAGACCTGTATCCGGTGGCGCTGCAACACATGCCGCTGGCGCAGGCCATTGGCCTGCTGGTGAGCCAGTGGCAGGCCAGGCAGGGCATCGATTGCCGGCTGCGGGTTGGCGAGCATTTGCCAGACTTGCCCGCGCCGAGCAGGACGCACTTGTACCGGCTGCTGCAGGAGGCGTTGACCAATGTCGCCCGGCATGCCGGCGCCAGCCAGGTGCGGGTGCGCCTGCAGCGCAGCGCCAAGGGGTTGCGCTTGTTCGTGCGCGACAATGGGTGCGGCGCGCGCCAACCGCGCCGGCCCGGGGTTGGCTTGCACTCGATGGCCGAACGCGCGCGCAGCCTGGGGGGTGAATTACGCATTTTCAGCCGCCCGGGTGGCGGTTGGGCGTTGGCGCTGAACATCCCCAAGGAGGTGTGATGAATATCGTACTGGTCGACGACCATGCTGTGGTCCGCCAAGGCTATGCCAGCCTGCTGCGGGCGGTATTGCCAGACATCCAGGTGCGCGAAGCGGCCAGTGGCGAAGAGGCGCTGGCCCTGGTGCACGAGCAGGTGCCCAACCTGGTGGTCATGGACTTCGGCCTGCCGGGCATCAGCGGCCTGGAAGCCACCCGCCGGCTGCGTCAGCGCCTGCCCCAGCTGCGGGTGCTGTTCTTCAGCATGCACGACGAGTTGCCCCTGGTGCGGCAGGCGCTGGAAGCCGGGGCGTCGGGCTACCTGACCAAGAATTCGGCGCCCGAGGTGCTGATCGAGGCGGTGCAGCGTGTATTGGCCGGGCATGCCTACATTGAACAGCCGCTGGCTACGCAATTGGCCTGCACCACCCCGCACAATGAAAGCGACCCGCGCCTGCAGCGCATGACCCAGCGCGAGCTGGAGATTTTCGTCATGCTTGCCAAGGGCACCCCGGCGCGGCTGATTGCCGAGCAGTTGTGCATCAGTGCCAAGACCGTGTCCAACCATTTGACCTTGCTCAAGAGCAAGCTGCAGGTCAGCTCGCATGCCGAGCTGGTGCACCTGGGGATTGACCTGGGGCTGGTGCGGGTAGCGGGGTAGGCCCTGTGTCGCGATGGGCTGCCTGTAGGAGCGGCCTT
>NZ_DKJF01000107.1:0-26339 GCF_002454615.1 Pseudomonas sp. UBA6699 | reverse complement strand
CCAGGAACCATAGAATCTCCCTCAGGGGTGTGATGTTGCCTGAACGATAGAGGCTGGCACCTTTGTTGCTTTACGTAGGCTATTCGCTGCATGGGTGTCAAAAAAATGCGGCCGCAGGAGAGAGAAGGGTCATGAGCCAAGGTGTTGAATTCAATCGTCTGATGCTGGATATGCGTGCCATGCAGGCCGACGCCATGTCGCTGCCCAAGGTCACCGCTGCACCCGAGCTGGCGCCCGGTCAAAGCACCTTTGCCGACATGCTCGGCCAGGCCATAGGCAAGGTTCATGAAACCCAGCAAGCCTCGACCCAGTTGGCCAACGCCTTCGAAATCGGCAAGAGCGGCGTCGACCTCACCGACGTGATGATCGCTTCGCAAAAGGCCAGCGTGTCGATGCAGGCCATGACCCAGGTACGCAACAAGCTGGTCCAGGCGTACCAGGACATCATGCAGATGCCGGTTTGAGGACGGATGTAACCCATGGCTGAAGCAGTCGTCGATAACGCCCCCGCCAAGGCTGGTTCGCCAGCGGCCAAGCCGCCGCTGTTCGGCATGGCGTTTCTGGAAAACATCGCGCAGATGCCCATGCTGCGGCAGGTCGGCCTCATGGTCGGCCTGGCGGCCAGCGTGGCGATCGGCTTTGCCGTGGTGCTGTGGTCGCAGCAACCCGATTACCGTCCGCTGTACGGCAGCTTGTCGGGCATGGACACCAAGCAGGTCATGGACACCCTGGCTGCGGCCGACATTCCGTACAACGTCGAACCCAATTCTGGCGCCTTGCTGGTCAAGTCCGATGACCTGGCCCGCGCACGCCTGAAACTGGCCGCGGCGGGCGTGGCACCAAGCGACGGCAACGTGGGCTTCGAACTGCTCGACAAGGAGCAGGGCCTGGGCACCAGCCAGTTCATGGAGGCTACCCGCTACCGCCGCAGCCTGGAAGGCGAGCTGGCGCGCACCGTGTCGAGCCTGAACAACGTCAAGGCCGCCCGCGTTCACCTGGCCATTCCGAAAAGCTCGGTGTTCGTGCGCGACGAACGCAAGCCCAGCGCTTCGGTACTGGTCGAGTTGTACCCAGGCCGCGCCCTGGAGCCCGGGCAGGTGATGGCTATCGTCAACCTGGTCGCCACCAGCGTGCCGGAGCTGGACAAGTCACAGGTCACCGTGGTGGACCAGAAGGGCAACCTGCTGTCCGAGCAGATCCAGGATTCTGCGCTGACCCAGGCTGGCAAGCAGTTCGACTATAGCCGCCGGGTGGAAAGCATGCTCACCCAGCGTGTGCACAACATTTTGCAGCCGGTGCTGGGCAACGACCGCTACAAGGCCGAAGTGTCCGCCGACCTGGACTTCAGCGCGGTCGAGTCCACTTCCGAGCAGTTCAACCCCGACCAACCAGCGCTGCGCAGTGAGCAGTCGGTTGATGAGCAACGTGCCAGCAGCCAAGGCCCGCAGGGCGTGCCTGGGGCGCTGAGCAACCAGCCGCCCGGTGCGGCCACGGCACCGCAGACCACCGGTGGCGCCGCCACCCCGGCAGCGGCCATTCAGCCTGGACAACCGCTGGTCGATGCCAATGGCCAGCAGATCATGGACCCGGCCACCGGCCAGCCGATGCTCGCGCCGTACCCGTCGGACAAGCGTCAGCAAAGCACGAAGAACTTCGAGCTGGACCGCTCGATCAGCCACACCCGCCAGCAGCAAGGGCGCATGACCCGTCTGTCGGTGGCCGTGGTGGTCGACGACCAGGTCAAGATCGACCCGGCGACTGGTGACACCACCCGTGCCCCGTGGGGCAGCGAAGACCTGGCGCGCTTTACCCGCCTGGTGCAGGACGCCGTTGGTTTCGATGCCAGCCGTGGCGACAGCGTGACGGTGATCAACGTGCCGTTCGCGGCCGACCGTGGCGAGGAAATTGCCGACATCGCCTTTTACCAGCAGCCGTGGTTCTGGGATATCGTCAAGCAGGTGTTGGGCGTAGTGTTCATCCTGGTGCTGGTATTCGGTGTACTGCGGCCGGTGTTGAACAACATTACAGGGGGCGGCAAGCAAGCTGCCCCGGATAGCGACATGGAGCTGGGCGGCATGATGGGTCTGGATGGCGAACTGGCCAACGACCGCGTCAGCTTGGGTGGCCCGACAAGCATTCTGCTGCCTAGCCCAAGCGAGGGTTACGAGGCACAGCTCAACGCAATCAAAGGCCTGGTGGCCGAAGACCCGGGCCGTGTTGCCCAGGTCGTGAAAGAGTGGATCAACGCCGATGAGTGATAACCGAGCCGTTACCGCCAAGCTGAGCCGCGTGGACAAGGCGGCGATCCTGTTGCTTTCGCTGGGTGAAACCGATGCGGCGCAGGTGCTGCGGCACATGGGCCCCAAGGAGGTACAGCGGGTAGGTGTGGCCATGGCGCAGATGGGCAATGTGCACCGTGACCAGGTCGAGCAGGTGATGAGCGAGTTCGTCGACATTGTCGGCGACCAGACCAGCTTGGGCGTGGGCTCTGATGCCTATATCCGCAAGATGCTCAACCAGGCGCTGGGCGAGGACAAGGCCAACGGCCTGGTCGACCGCATCCTGCTGGGTGGCAACACCAGTGGCCTGGACAGCCTGAAGTGGATGGAGCCGCGCGCCGTGGCGGATGTGATCCGCTACGAGCACCCGCAGATCCAGGCCATCGTGGTCGCCTACCTCGACCCCGACCAGGCCGGCGAGGTACTGAGCAACTTCGACCACAAGGTGCGCCTGGACATCGTGCTGCGCGTGTCGTCGCTCAACACTGTGCAGCCAGCGGCCTTGAAGGAATTGAACCAGATTCTGGAGAAGCAGTTCTCGGGCAACTCCAACGCCGCGCGCACCACCCTGGGTGGCATCAAGCGCGCCGCCGACATCATGAACTTCCTCGACAGCTCCGTGGAAGGCGCGTTGATGGATGCGATCCGCGAAATCGACAGCGACCTGTCGGAGCAGATCGAAGACCTGATGTTCGTCTTCAACAACCTGGCCGATGTCGACGACCGCGGTATCCAGGCGCTGCTGCGCGAGGTGTCGTCGGACGTGCTGGTGGTATCGCTCAAGGGTGCCAACGAGCGCGTCAAGGACAAGATATTCAAGAACATGTCCAAGCGTGCCTCGGAGCTGCTGCGCGACGACCTGGAGGCCAAGGGCCCGGTGCGGGTCAGCGATGTGGAAACGGCGCAAAAGGAAATCCTCACCATTGCCCGGCGCATGGCCGAAGCCGGCGAGATCGTGCTTGGCGGCAAAGGCGCCGAGGAAATGATTTAAGCGGCAAGCTACAAGCGGCAAGCTACAAGAAACAGCAGCCCTTGCGCAGCCTGCTTTTTCTTCAAACTTGCCGCTTGAAGCTTGCCGCTATGACCCACAGGCATTACCAATGTCCACCAAAGAACACCACCCCAGCGACCTGATCCGTGCCCGCGACCTCGAGGGCGTGGATGTATGGGCGTTGCCCAGTTTCGACCCGCAACCCGAGCCCCAACCTGAGCCAGAACCCGAGGTGGTCGAGGACGAAATCGAGGAAGTGCCGCTGGAAGAAGTCCAGCCACTGACCCTGGAAGAGCTCGAAGCCATACGCCAGGAAGCCTACAACGAGGGCTTCGCCACCGGTGAGCGCGAGGGCTTCCATAGCACCCAGCTCAAGGTTCGCCAGGAGGCCGAAGAGGCGCTCAAGGCCAAGCTCGACAGCCTTGAGCGGCTGATGAGCAACCTGATGGCGCCGATTGCCGAGCAAGACACGCAGATCGAAAAGCAGCTGGTGCAGCTGGTCGCGCACATGACCCGCCAGGTGATCGGCCGTGAGCTGCGCACCGACTCCAGCCAGATCACCCAGGTGTTGCGCGAGGCACTCAAGCTGCTGCCCATGGGCGCGGACAACATTCGTATTCACCTCAACCCGCAGGATTTCGAGCTGGCCAAGGCCCTGCGCGAACGGCACGAGGAAAACTGGCGGCTATTGGAAGACAGCGCCTTGTTACCTGGGGGTTGCCGCATCGAAACCGCGCACAGTCGCATCGACGCGAGCATGGAAACGCGTACCGAAAAGGCCGTGGCGCAGTTGTTCGACCAGTTGCACGACCATTCCCTGCACCCGGCTCAACCCGACCTGGCGATAGACCTGGATGCGCCGCTCGAGCCTGCCGTGGACAACCCTGATGCGCCTTGAACGCACCAGTTTCAGCAAGCGCCTGGGCAGTTACGCCGAGGCCATTGCGCTGCCCGCCCAGCCCATCGTCGAAGGCCGCCTGCTGCGCATGGTCGGGCTTACCCTGGAGGCCGAAGGTCTGCGTGCCGCCGTTGGCAGCCGCTGCCTGGTGATCAACGACGACAGTTACCACCCGGTGCAGGTCGAGGCCGAGGTCATGGGCTTTGCCGGGTCCAAGGTGTTCCTCATGCCGGTGGGCAGCATTGTCGGCATTGCCCCGGGTGCACGCGTGGTGCCGCTGGATGACGGCGGCCGCCTGCCCATGGGCATGAGCATGCTCGGCCGGGTGCTGGACGGTGCGGGCCGCGCGCTGGATGGCAAGGGCGGAATGAAAGCCGAGGATTGGGTGCCGATGGACGGCCCGGTGATCAACCCGCTCAACCGCGACCCGATCAGCAAACCGCTGGATGTGGGTATTCGCAGCATCAACGGCCTGCTGACCGTCGGCCGGGGTCAGCGCCTGGGCCTGTTTGCCGGTACCGGCGTGGGTAAATCGGTATTGCTGGGCATGATGACCCGCTTCACCGAAGCGGAAATCATCGTGGTCGGCCTGATTGGCGAGCGGGGCCGCGAGGTCAAGGAATTCATCGAGCACATTCTCGGTGAGGAGGGCCTGAAGCGCTCCGTGGTGGTCGCCTCGCCGGCCGACGATGCCCCGCTGATGCGCCTGCGCGCCGCCATGTACTGCACGCGCATTGCCGAGTACTTCCGCGATAAAGGCAAGAATGTGCTGTTGCTGATGGATTCGCTGACCCGTTTTGCCCAGGCCCAGCGGGAAATTGCCCTGGCCATTGGCGAGCCGCCGGCCACGCGGGGTTATCCGCCGTCGGTGTTTGCCAAGCTGCCCAAGCTGGTGGAGCGTGCGGGTAATGGCTTGCCGGGCGGAGGGTCGATCACCGCGTTCTATACCGTGCTGTCCGAAGGTGACGATCAGCAAGACCCCATCGCGGATTCGGCGCGTGGTGTGCTTGACGGGCACTTCGTGCTGTCGCGGCGCCTCGCGGAGGAAGGCCATTACCCGGCCATCGATATCGAAGCCTCGATCAGCCGGGTGATGCCGCAGGTGGTGGATGCCGATCATTTGCGCCAGGCGCAGAAATTCAAGCAGCTGTGGTCGCGCTTGTCGCAAAGCCGCGACCTGATCAGCGTGGGTGCCTATGTGGCGGGCGGCGATCCGGAGACTGACCTGGCGATTGCCCTGCAGTCGAAGCTGGTGGGTTTCTTGCGCCAGGGCCTGCGTGAAAACGTGGGTATGGCGCAGAGCCGTGAAGAGCTGGGGGCGATCTTCACGCCCCCTGCTGGCTGATAGGCCATGGCCCTCCCTGGGCGCGCCGCGCGCCTGGCGCCGGTGGTGGACATGGCCGAAGAGGCCGAGCGCAAGGCCGCCCAGCGGCTGGGCCATTTCCAGCAGCAAGTTGCCGTCGCCCAGGCCAAGCTGGCCGAGCTGGAGCGGTTTCGCGAAGACTACCAGCAGCAGTGGCTCAACCGCGGTGGGCAGGGGGTCAATGGCAACTGGCTGGTGAACTACCAGCGCTTCCTTGGCCAGTTGGAAACGGCGATGACCCAGCAGCGGCAGAGCCTGGTCTGGCACCAGAACAACCTCGACAATGCCCGTGGTACGTGGCAGCAGGCCTACGCCCGGGTGGAGGGGCTGCGCAAGCTGGTGCAGCGCTACCTGGACGAGGCCCGCCGCGCCGAGGACAAGCGTGAGCAGCGCCTGCTGGACGAGTTGTCCCAGCGCCTGCCGCGGCAAGATCAGTTCTGAATCCGTGGCGTCGCTTTGTGAAGCGGCCTGTGGGCGCCGTGTTCTTGCCGCCCGTGCCATCGCCTGCTAAACCTTCAACAAGCTGTATTCGCCATCATCGAAGGAATCGCTCGCATGGCAGTGGAAACTGATCTCACGCAGGATGGGAAAACGTTGACGATCAAGATCAAAGGACGCTTCGATTTCAGCCAGCATCAGGAATTTCGCGGTGCTTATGAGCGCCAACCAGGCGGGCACGATCGCGTGGTTGTCGATTTGAAAGACACGACCCACCTCGACAGTTCGGCCCTGGGCATGCTGTTGCTGCTGCGTGACCATGCGGGCGAAACGGTCGAGGTGGAAGTGATGAATCCCAGCTCCGATGTGCGCAAGATTCTCGCCATCTCCAATTTCGAAAAACTCTTCAAGATCAGCTGAGCGCCGACATGCCGGCCGAACAGGCATTGACCGTACTGGTTGCCGAGGACGGTGCCGCCGACCGTCTGTTGCTGGCGCAGATCGTGCGCCGCCAGGGGCACGAGGTTGTCACTGCGGAAAATGGTGAGCAGGCCGTGGCGCTGTTCGTCGAGCGGCGCCCGCAGTTGGTGCTGCTGGATGCGCTGATGCCGGTCATGGACGGCTTCGAGGCGGCGCGGCAGATCAAGGCCCTGGCCGGCGAGGCGCTGGTGCCGATCATTTTCCTCACCTCACTGAACGAGGAGGTGGCCCTGGTGCGTTGCCTGGAAGCGGGCGGCGATGACTTCATGGCCAAGCCCTACAGCGCGGTAATACTGGCAGCCAAGATCCGCGCCATGGACCGCCTGCGTCGGTTGCAGGGTACCGTGCTGGCGCAGCGCGACCAGATCGCCCGGCACCACCACCACTTGCTCAACGAACAGCGGGTGGCCAAGGCCGTGTTCGACAAGGTGGCGCATGCCGGCTGCCTGGCGGCGCCGAACATCCGCTACCTGCAATCACCCTACGCCTTGTTCAATGGTGACCTGATGCTGGCGGCCTTCACGCCGGCCGGCGACATGCGTGTACTGCTGGGTGATTTTACCGGCCACGGCTTGCCGGCTGCGGTGGGTGCCATGCCGCTGGCGGAGGTGTTCTACGGCATGACCGCCAAGGGCTACGGCATG
Source organism: Pseudomonas sp. UBA6699 (assembly GCF_002454615.1). Classification (NCBI taxonomy): domain Bacteria; kingdom Pseudomonadati; phylum Pseudomonadota; class Gammaproteobacteria; order Pseudomonadales; family Pseudomonadaceae; genus Pseudomonas; species Pseudomonas sp. UBA6699. Next base: position 19,246 of record NZ_DKJF01000107.1, on the reverse strand, counting down.
GCCGAGGTCCTGCGCGAGATGAACGCCAAGCTCAAGCGTATTCTGCCGGTCGACATGTTCTGCTGCGCGGTGCTGCTAAATCTGAGCATGCAGTGTGGCGCAGTAGAGGTATGGAATGGCGGCATGCCTGACGTCTACCACCTCTCGCTGGATGGCCAGGTGTTGTCGGTGCTGCAGTCTCGGCACCTGCCGCTGGGTATTCTGGTAGCCGAACGCTTCGATGCCAGCACAGAGATGTTGCCGCTGGTGCCAGGGGAGCGCCTGTTCCTGCTGTCGGACGGGGTGCTGGAAACTGCCGACGAGCAGGAGCGCCTGTTCGGCGAGCGGCGCCTGCGCGAGGTGCTGAACGCCAATCGTGACCGGGCCTGCTTGTTCGACGAGCTGCTGTTGGCCCTGGAGCGTTTTGGAGGGCACCCGCGCGACGATATCAGCCTGTGCGATATCCGCATGTTCGGTGCCAAAGAGCGGCCACCGATGCCGGTGGTGTACGCTGACAGCGGCCGGTCAAGCCCGCAGGACTGGTCGTTGGCGTTCGAGGTGCGGGGTGCCAGCCTCAAAAGTTTCAATCCGGTGCCCTACCTGGTGCAGTTGTTGCAGGAAATACCCGGCTTGCGAGCGCGCACTGGCCACTTGCACAGCGTGCTCAGCGAGTTGTATTCCAATGCGCTGGAGCATGGCGTGCTCGGTCTGGATTCGCAGCTCAAATGCGATGTGCAGGGCTTTGCCGACTATTATCAAGAACGGGCGCGGCGCCTGGCATCGCTGGCTGAAGGTTGTGTAAGCATCCGTTTCAGGGTTGAACCGCGTGGCCAGGGTGGGCGTCTGAGTATCGAAGTCAGCGACAGCGGCGCTGGTTTCGATGTGCCGAGCGTACTGGCACGGGCTGTGCCGGACCACGGCCTGAGTGGGCGTGGCCTGAAACTGGTGCGGCAGCTGGCCGGTGATGCGCGCTGGGCAGAGGGAGGGCGGTGTGCGCAGGTGGAATTCGAATGGTGAGCCCCGGGCGGGCTTGGGCATAATCTGCTTGATCAGGGAGTGAGCAAGTGATGGACATGCATATCGATCACCAGGTTCTCAAGGGCCTGCGTGAGGTCATGGAGGATGAGTATCTGACGTTGGTGGAGACGTTTCTCACGGACTCGGAGCGCCGCGTGGAGCAGCTACTCGCGGCGAAAAATGCGGCAGAACTCAGGATGGCTGCACACAGCTTCAAGGGCAGTAGCAGCAATATGGGCGCCATGGTGTTGGCCAGCCTGTGCCAGCAGCTTGAAGAGCGTGCGCGGCGGCCGCCGCTGTATGGCATCGAGGACCTGATCAGCCGCATTGATCGGGAGTATCAGGAGGTAAAGCGCTTTTATCGCGGTGAGAAAGATCGCATTTCTACCGGCTGACGACTAGTTGGCGCGAGTCTTGCTTTTCTCCGCCAGGAAGATACTCACGTTCTGGCGCGGAGACCGCTCGATGCCTGTCGCACCCAACCCTTTTTTGCAAGCCAATGCCCCCGCCAGTAGCGCGCGTTCAACTGCCCTGCAGGCAGACAAACCCGTGCAGGCGTTGGGCGACAAGGGCGACGGCTTCGACCAGGTCATGGCCCGGCAGCGGCGCAACCCGCCGGCTGGGCCCGATGACAAGGTTGCCCAGGCCAGGCCCAAGGACAAGCCGGAAGCGGCTGTTGGCGGCAAGAAAGACCCGGGCAGCAAGGCAGTGGTTGCCGATGACGGCAACAAATTGCCAGATGACGATACCGCCCAGGCCGATACCGGGCTGACGGACGCCAGCCTGGTGGCCGGGCAGGTCACCGGGGGCCAGCCCGGCGGGCAGTTGATCCAGGCCCAGGCCGAGGCGGTGACGCCCGTGTTGCAAGCCGCCACGGCGCAAGCCCAACTGGCCACCGCAGTGCCGGCAGAACCCACCGAAGCAGCCTTCGACCCTGACGCCGACCCCTTGGCCAACCTGCCAACCCTGCGCCTGGCGCTGGAGCACAGCGCCCAGGCCAAAGGCAGTACTTCCGCACATGCCCTTGATCCCGCTCAGGCCCAGGGCGATGACGCCCGCGCTGCCGTCAATAGCTTGACGACTCTGGTCGAGCAAAGCGAGGGCGACGCTACCGAGTCCGGTGACGGGGCGTTCGGTGCCTTGCTCGAAGATGGCCTGAAAGACACCAAGAGCGCTGCCAGCGACACCCGTATCGACGACTTCGCCAATCGCCTGGCCAGCCTGACCCAGGCAGCCACGGCCAAGACCGCCAACGCGGTGCCGGCCAGTGCCAGCCCGCTGCACCAGCCCTTGCCGATGAACCAGAATGCGTGGGCTGAGGGCCTGGTCAACCGGGTCATGTACTTGTCCAGCCAGAATCTCAAGTCGGCGGATATCCAGCTGGAGCCGGCCGAGCTGGGCCGCCTGGACATTCGCGTCAATGTGGCGGCGGACCAGGCTACCCAGATCACGTTCATCAGCGGCCACGCGGGCGTGCGTGATGCCCTGGACAGCCAGGTGCACCGCCTGCGCGAGCTGTTCGCCCAGCAGGGGCTGGCGCAGCCCGACGTCAACGTCGCCGATCAGTCGCGGGGGCAGCAGCAGCAACAGGGCCAGGCACAGGACAGCAACCTGTCCGGGGTGGCGGCGCGGCGGGCCGGGCAGGGTGGGGGCGAGGTTGTCGATAGCGCCCGGCCTGTGGAGCAGCAGGTGGTTGTCGGCGACAGTGCGGTCGATTACTACGCCTGATGCCGGGTTGCCTGTTCCGGCCTGTTCGCGGGCTTGCCCGCTCCCACAGGGGTTTGCAACCTGTGCAGTACCTGTGGCAGGGGGCATGCCCGCGGATAAGACTGCAGCGCAGATCCTGCTGAAACCGAACCTCTGAATAAGCTGGCATAACACTTGCTCAGGCCAAGCCATCCTCCTTTGAACCCCCGATGGACGACGGATTATTGGCATGGCGAAGAGCGAAGCAGTCAAAGACCCCGCCACAAAAGGCAAACTCAAGCTGATCATCATGGCTGTCGTCGGCTTGTTGCTGGCGATTGGCCTTTCGGTGGGCGCTACCTGGTTCATCATGCACAAGAGCGAACCGGCGCCGGCCGCCGAGGCGGCAGCGAGCAACGTCAAGCCAGCAGCGATCTACCAGGCGCTGACCCCGGCCTTCGTGGTCAACTTCAACCAGAACGGGCGCCAGCGCTACATGCAGGTGAGCATCACCATGCAGGCGCGCAACCAGGCAGACCTGGATGCACTCAAGGTGCACATGCCGGTCATCCGCAACAACCTGGTGATGATGTTCTCCGGGCAGGGCTTCGACGCCCTCGCCAGCAGCCCTGTCGGCCAGGAAATGCTGCGCCAGAAAGCCACTGCCGTGGTCCAGGAAGTGGCGCAGAAGGAACTTGGCAAGCCGGTCATCGACCAGCTGCTGTTCACCAATTTCGTATTGCAGTAGGAGTCCGCCATGGCCGTACAGGACCTGCTGTCCCAGGATGAAATCGATGCCCTGTTGCACGGCGTCGACGACGGGCTGGTGCAGACCGAGACCGCCGCGGAGCCCGGCAGTATCAAAAGCTACGACCTGACCAGTCAGGACCGTATCGTGCGCGGTCGCATGCCGACCCTGGAAATGATCAACGAGCGTTTCGCCCGCTACACCCGCATCAGCATGTTCAACCTGCTGCGCCGCTCGGCCGACGTGGCCGTGGGTGGCGTGCAGGTGATGAAGTTCGGCGAGTACGTGCACTCGCTGTATGTGCCGACCAGCCTGAACCTGGTCAAGATCAAGCCATTGCGCGGCACTTCGCTGTTCATTCTCGACGCCAAGCTGGTGTTCAAGCTGGTGGACAATTTCTTCGGCGGCGATGGCCGCCATGCCAAGATCGAGGGCCGTGAGTTCACCCCCACCGAACTGCGCGTGGTACGCATGGTGCTGGACCAGTGCTTCGTCGACCTGAAGGAAGCCTGGCAGGCCATCATGCCGGTGTCTTTCGAGTACATGAACTCCGAGGTCAACCCGGCCATGGCCAACATCGTCGGCCCGAGCGAGGCAGTGGTGGTGTCCACCTTCCATATCGAGCTGGACGGTGGTGGCGGTGACCTGCACGTGACCATGCCGTATTCGATGATCGAGCCGGTGCGGGAAATGCTCGACGCCGGTTTCCAGTCCGACCTGGACGACCAGGACGAGCGTTGGGTCAAGGCCCTGCGCGAAGACGTGCTGGATGTTGCCGTGCCGATGACTGCCACCGTGGCCCGGCGCCAGTTGAAGCTGCGCGACATCCTGCACATGCAGCCTGGCGATGTGATACCGGTGGAGTTGCCCGAGCACCTGGTGTTGCGCGCCAATGGCGTGCCGGCGTTCAAGGCGCGGCTGGGCTCGCACAAGGGCAACCTGGCGCTGCAGATCATCGACCCGATCGAACGCCGCTGACGGCGTGCCGGTCGCCCCTAACGAATTGAATGCCTGTCGAGGAAACCATGGCTAACGAAAACGAGATCACCTCCCCAGAAGATCAGGCCTTGGCCGATGAGTGGGCCGCCGCGCTGGAAGAGACCGGTGCTGCCGGCCAGGCGGACATCGATGCGCTGCTGGGCGGTGACACCGGCAGCCACAGCGGCCCGGGCCGCCTGCCAATGGAAGAGTTCGCCAGCTCGCCCAAGCCGAACGAAAATGTCAGCCTCGAAGGCCCGAACCTGGATGTGATCCTGGATATCCCGGTGAACATCTCCATGGAAGTGGGCAGCACCGAGATCAACATCCGCAACCTGCTGCAGCTCAACCAGGGTTCGGTCATCGAGCTTGACCGCCTGGCCGGCGAGCCGCTGGACGTGCTGGTCAACGGTACGTTGATCGCCCATGGCGAAGTGGTGGTGGTCAACGAGAAGTTCGGCATTCGCCTGACCGACGTGATCAGCCCCAGCGAACGCATCAAGAAGCTGCGCTGAGTGAAGGCCACGATACGCACCATCGCGGCACTTGCGGCGTTGTTGGGCAGCCACGCCTGCCTGGCAGCGGCCACACCCACGGCCACGCCGGCAGCGGCGCCTGGCAGCCTGGGCGGGCAACTGGCGCAGATGGTCTTCGGCCTGCTGCTGGTGGTCGGCCTGATTTTCTTCCTGGCCTGGCTGCTGCGGCGTTTGCAGAGCACGGCGGTGAAGGGTGGGCAGGTGATCGAGATCGTCGGCAGCCGCGCCATCGGCCCGCGCGACCGCCTGTTGCTGGTGCAGGTGGGCAAGGAGCAGATTTTGATAGGCCATACCCCGGGCAGCATCGAGGCATTGCATGTGCTGGCAGAGCCGGTGCAGGTGCCGGAAAGCGCTCGCCAGGCGACGCCGGAGTTTGCCCAGCGGTTGATGGAGTTGATGGGCAAGAACCCTAAGGACAACAGGTGATGAGCGGCGCGCTGCGTAGGTTGTTGGGGCCGTTGTTGACAGTGGCGCTGTTGCTGGCCGCGCCGTTGGCGTTGGCCGCCGACCCGTTGTCGATTCCGGCCATTACCCTGTCCAATACTGCGGACGGGCAGCAGGAATATTCGGTCAGCCTGCAAATCCTGCTGATCATGACGGCGCTGAGCTTTATTCCAGCGTTCGTCATCCTCATGACCAGCTTCACCCGTATCATCATCGTGTTCTCGATCCTGCGCCAGGCTCTGGGCTTGCAGCAGACACCGTCGAACCAGCTGCTGACCGGCATGGCGCTGTTCCTGACGATGTTCATCATGGCCCCGGTGTTCGACCGGGTGAACCAGGATGCCTTGCAGCCTTACCTGAAAGAACAGATGACCGCTCAGCAGGCCATCGACAAGGCCCAGGGCCCGCTCAAGGACTTCATGCTGGCGCAAACCCGGCAAAGCGACCTGGACCTGTTCATGCGCTTGTCCAAGCGCACCGACATTGCCGGGCCCGATCAGGTGCCGCTGACCATCTTGGTGCCCGCATTCGTCACCTCCGAGCTGAAAACGGCGTTCCAGATCGGCTTCATGATTTTCATCCCGTTCCTGATCATCGACATGGTGGTGGCCAGTGTGCTGATGGCGATGGGTATGATGATGCTGTCGCCGCTGATCATTTCGCTGCCGTTCAAGATCATGCTGTTCGTGCTGGTCGATGGCTGGGCGCTGATCATGGGCACCCTGGCCAGCAGTTTCGGCGGCGTCTGACGCCGTCAAGGAGAGCCGCCGATGACACCTGAAGTCGCTGTCGACCTGTTCCGTGATGCCCTGTGGCTGACCACCCTGATGGTGGCCGTGCTGGTGGTGCCAAGCCTGCTGGTGGGCCTGGTGGTGGCGATGTTCCAGGCCGCCACGCAGATCAACGAACAGACCCTGAGCTTTCTGCCGCGCCTGCTGGTGATGCTGATCACGCTGATCGTTGCCGGGCCGTGGCTGGTGCAGAAGTTCATGGAGTACATCACCACGCTCTACACCAACATTCCGCAGCTCATAGGTTGATGCGCGGATGCTGGAGCTGACCGATACGCAGATCGGCACCTGGGTCGCCACCTTCATCCTGCCGTTGTTCAGGGTGACGGCGGTGTTGATGACCATGCCGATCTTCGGTACCCGCATGCTGCCGGCGCGGGTGCGCCTGTACGTGGCCGTGGCCATTACCGTGGTCATCGTGCCGGCGTTGCCACCGCTGCCTGAATTCGACCCGCTGAGCCTGCGCGGCCTGCTGCTGTGCGCCGAACAGATCATCGTCGGGACGTTGTTCGGCCTGGCGTTGCAGTTGCTGTTCCAGGCGTTCGTGATTGCCGGGCAGATTGTTGCGGTGCAGATGGGTATGGCCTTCGCCTCCATGGTCGACCCGGGGAACGGGGTCAACGTTACGGTGATCAGCCAGTTCATGACGATGCTGGTGAGTGTGCTGTTCCTGTTGATGAACGGCCACCTGGTGGTGTTCGAGGTGCTGACCGAAAGCTTCACCACGTTGCCGGTGGGCAATGCGCTGGTGGTCAACCACTTCTGGGAGCTCGCCGGGCGCATGGGTTGGGTGTTCGGTGCCGGCTTGCTGTTGATCCTGCCGGTGATTGCGGCGTTGCTGGTGGTGAACATTGCCTTTGGGGTGATGACCCGTGCGGCGCCGCAGCTGAACATTTTCTCCATCGGTTTCCCGTTGACCCTGGTCATGGGCATGTTCATCTTCTGGGTCGGCCTGGCCGATGTGCTGTCGCACTACCAGGCATTGGCCAGCGAAACGCTGCAGTGGCTGCGTGAATTGGCAAGGGCGGGCTGAGCATGGCTGAGAGCGAAAGCGGCCAGGACAAAACGGAAGACCCCACCGAGAAACGCAAGCGCGACTCCCGGGAAAAAGGCGAGGTCGCCCGCTCCAAGGAGTTGAACACGGTGGCGGTGACCCTGGCCGGCGCGGGTGGGCTGCTGGCGTTTGGCGGCCACTTGGCCGAAACCCTGCTGGCGTTGATGCGCATGAATTTCAGCCTGACCCGCGACATCATCGTGGACGAGCGGGCGATGGGCGCGTTTCTGCTGGCCTCGGGCAAGATGGCCATCTGGGCCGTGCAGCCGGTGCTGATCCTGCTGTTCGTGATCTCCTTCGTGGCGCCCATCGCGCTGAGCGGCTTCCTGTTCTCGGGCAGTTTGCTGCAGCCGAAATTCAGTCGCATGAATCCGTTGTCAGGCATCAAGCGCATGTTCTCGATGCATGCCTTGACCGAATTGCTGAAGGCGCTGGCCAAGTTTTTCGTGATCTTGGTAGTGGCGGTGGTGGTATTGATCAACGACCGTCAGGCGCTGCTGTCGATTGCCAACGAGCCGCTGGAGCAGGCGATCATTCACAGCCTGCAGGTGGTGGGCTGGAGTGCCTTGTGGATGTCGGCCGGGTTGTTGCTGATCGCGGCTGCGGATGTGCCGTTCCAGTTGTACCAGACGCACAAGAAACTGAAGATGACCAAGCAGGAAGTGCGCGACGAGTACAAGGACAGCGAGGGCAAGCCCGAGGTCAAGCAGCGTATTCGCCAGCTGCAGCGCGAAGTGTCGCAGCGGCGCATGATGGCGGCGGTGCCGCAGGCCGACGTGATCATCACCAACCCGACCCACTATGCGGTGGCCTTGCAGTATGACCCGGAGAAGGGTGGGGTGGCGCCGTTGCTGTTGGCCAAGGGCACGGATTTCATTGCCTTGAAGATTCGCGAAATTGGCGTGGAGCATAAGGTTCAGATCCTGGAATCGCCGGCCTTGGCGCGGGCGATCTATTACTCGACCGAGATCGAGCAGGAAATCCCCGCCGGCCTGTACCTGGCTGTGGCGCAGGTGCTGGCCTATGTGTTCCAGATCCGCCAGTACCGTGCGGGCAAGGGCAAGCGCCCTGAGCCGTTGAAGGATGACCTGCCGATCCCGCCAGACCTGCGCCGCGACAGTTGACCTTGTGCCAGGGCCTCTGGCCCTTTCGTTGACTCGCCTGCTCCCTCGGGTGCGACGTTGCCATTGAGCTCAGGCATCAGAGATGACACTCAGCAATTAGTCAATTTTTTCAATTGGTATTTTTGTCAGTTGTAGGCAGTGCGAAGGGTTGTGAATATTGTCACTCTGCACTAGGAGGGGCTTGCCATGAATTCACCTCGCCATGAATCCGCGACAACTGTGACGATCGGCTTATCAGAAAAAAACAACAAGACTGAGCGTACTGATGTGCGACAGCACTTTGCATTCACCCCGTATGGCTTTGCAGGGGGCTTGTTCTGTTATTTTTCATCCCTGGGATTCAATGGGCAGTGGGCAGAGGCACTGGCGAATTTATATTTTTTGGGTGCGGGTCGTCGGGGATATAGCACGGTTCTGATGAGGTTCCTAAGCTCTGATCGTGCCAGCCCATTTCGAGCAGGTGGCATCAACCCCTATGCATATTGTGAGGGCGATCCTGTCAATTACCACGATAACTCCGGGCTCAACCGTCGTCCTTCAATACGTAGGCATTGGATGAGCCCCAGTTTCGTAGAAGGCGGGCTTCAAAACAAAGGAAGGGCAGACGCCCGACCCTATCAAGTGGGGCAGCGCCGCCATTCGTTTAATGGATTTGATCGACCAGAGTCGAAAGCGCTCGTTGGGTTTCATGCTTCGAGAACGGAATATGCTGAAGCTATGACCGGAACTTTACAGGGCCGTAAAGACGTCTTGATGACTCCGCTTTCTCAGCATAAAAAATTCGGAGTGGATCCGCATTATTTCAGACCTGATAATGAGTTTGGAGCAGGTTTTTACGCTGGGGAGTATGGTGTTGCCAAGTTTTATGCAGCTAAGCGGGGCGCCCAGAGCCAATCCTCTACCACGGTGTTCAGTGTCTATGTAGACAACGCAGTAGGTATGCAGCCCGGCTTGCACTACCATGCAGGCTTGCTGAAGCACGGTGCGAAGCCTCCCTATCCGGAAACGCCCTATTTTTTTCAGTTCGCATTATTGCGAAGAGTGATATCGCGCGTTTCGCTTAAAATGGGAGTGGTGCGTGGTGAATCCCCGGTGCCGCTGAGGCCCAACGAAGTCTGACGCTATCAGTGGTTTGCCTCCTATGGATAGCAACCGGAACACATGAAAGACAACCTGCGATTCCTGTCGGATCTGCGCCATTACTATTGACCTTGGGTCAGGGCTTCTGGCCTTTTCGCGGGTAACCCGCTCCCACAGGCATTTCACGGATCTCAAACCCTATGCGGTACCAGTGGGAGATCACCCAGCACTACGGGCTGCGCTGTCGCGCAGAGAACTCGATTCGTAAGCGCGACGCTGCCTGTGTGAGAGCGGGCTAGTCGAGGCGTCGAACCGCCGCGACGAATCAAACGCGGTGGCTGGCACCGGCTACGCCGGTGTTCGCGGGCATGCCCGCTCCCACAGAGACCTCGCTAAATCCATAAGTTATGTGTTGCTCTATAAGGGCGGTTCACCCGCGAAGCGGCCGGCACACACAACATAAATCTTCTGTCGCGCAAAGTTGGAAGGCTTCTTGCAATGCCAGCCGCAGATGCCCCTTGGGCGTCAAAGTTTTGCATCAAGAGGACTCGCGGTGGATCGCACTCAGTTAATCAGCAACGCCCGTCATAACCTGGCCGGGCTCGGCCGGGGCAACCTGGGTGTACCGCTGCTGCTGCTGGTGATGTTGGCAATGATGATGTTGCCGATACCACCGTTCCTGCTCGACGTGTTCTTCACCTTCAACATCGCCTTGTCGATCGTGGTGCTGCTGGTCTGCGTCTACGCCCTGCGCCCGCTCGACTTCGCTGCATTCCCCACCATCCTGCTGGTGGCCACGCTGCTGCGCCTGGCGCTGAACGTGGCCTCCACGCGGGTGGTCATGCTGCACGGCCAGGAAGGCCACGGCGCCGCCGGCAAGGTGATCCAGGCCTTCGGCGAGGTGGTGATCGGCGGTAACTACGTGGTCGGTGCAGTGGTCTTCGCCATCCTCATGATCATCAACTTCGTGGTGGTGACCAAGGGCGCCGGGCGTATCTCGGAGGTGAGCGCGCGCTTCACCCTCGACGCCATGCCCGGCAAGCAGATGGCGATCGACGCCGACCTCAATGCCGGCCTCATCGACCAGGCCCAGGCCAAGCACCGTCGTGCCGAGGTGGCCCAGGAGGCCGAGTTCTACGGTTCGATGGACGGTGCCAGCAAGTTCGTCCGCGGTGACGCCATCGCCGGCTTGCTGATCCTGTTCATCAACCTGATCGGTGGCATGCTGATCGGCATGCTGCAGCATGGCATGAGCTTCGGCGATGCCGGCAAGGTGTACGCCCTGCTGACCATCGGTGACGGTTTGGTGGCGCAATTGCCATCACTGCTGTTGTCGACCGCTGCGGCGATTATGGTCACCCGCGCATCGGGCTCGGAGGACATGGGCAAACTGATCAACCGGCAGATGTTCGACTCGCCCAAGGCGTTGGCGGTATCGGCAGGGTTGATGATTGTCATGGGGCTGGTGCCGGGCATGCCGCACGTTGCCTTCCTCGGCCTGGGTCTGCTGGCCGGTGGCGGGGCTTATCTTGTATGGAAGAAACAACAGAAGGCCAAGGCCCAGGCCTTGCAGGAGGCGCAGCGCCAGCAAGACCTGCTGCCTTCGCCGCAGCGGGCGCTGGAAACCAAGGAGCTGGGCTGGGACGATGTGACACCGATCGACATGATCGGCCTGGAAGTCGGCTACCGGCTGATCCCCCTGGTGGACCGCAACCAGGGTGGTCAGTTGCTGGCGCGAATCAAGGGCGTGCGCAAGAAGCTGTCGCAGGACCTGGGCTTCCTCATGCCCACGGTGCATATTCGCGACAACCTTGACCTGCAACCCAGTGCCTATCGCCTGACGCTGATGGGGGTGATCCTGGCGGAGGCCGAGATTTACCCGGACCGCGAGTTGGCGATCAACCCGGGGCAGGTGTTCGGCACCCTCAACGGCATTGCCGCACGTGACCCGGCGTTCGGCCTGGAAGCGGTGTGGATCGACGTGGGCCAGCGCTCGCAGGCGCAGTCGCTGGGCTACACCGTGGTCGATGCCAGTACGGTAGTGGCCACCCACCTCAACCAGATCCTGCAGAAGCACTGCCATGAACTGATTGGCCACGAAGAGGTCCAGCAACTGTTGCAGGTGTTGGCCAAGGCTTCGCCTAAACTTGCAGAAGAACTGGTGCCGGGTGTCATTTCCTTGTCGGGGCTGCTCAAGGTCTTGCAGGCCCTGTTGTCGGAACAGGTACCCGTGCGCGATATTCGCAGTATTGCCGAAGCAATCGCGAACAACGCTGGCAAGAGTCAAGATACCGCCGCGCTGGTTGCGGCGGTGCGCGTCGGATTGTGTCGCGCCATCGTGCAAAGCATTGTCGGCGTTGAGTCGGAGCTCCCGGTGATCACCCTGGAGCCAAGGTTGGAACAGATTTTGCTCAATAGTCTGCAACGCGCCGGGCAAGGCCAGGAAGACGGTGTTCTTCTGGAACCGAGCATGGCCGAGAAGCTGCAACGTTCGCTGATCGAAGCGGCCCAGCGCCAGGAAATGCAGGGCCAGCCGGCCATTCTGCTGGTCGCCGGCCCGATCCGCGCCATGCTGTCGCGTTTCGGTCGCCTGGCTGTACCGAATTTGCATGTGCTGGCGTATCAGGAAATACCGGACAACAAGCAAGTCACCATCGTTGCCACCGTGGGCCCTAACGGCTGAGGTAGTGGATAATGCAAGTTAAGCGATTTTTCGCCGCCGATATGCGTCAGGCCATGAAACTGGTCCGTGATGAGCTGGGCGCCGATGCCGCGATCATTGGCAACCGTCGCATTGCCGGCGGTGTCGAGCTGACGGCCGCGCTGGACTACAAGCTGTCCGCCCTGGCCCCGCGTGTGCCCAATGCCGAGCTGGAAGAAGAGCTGCGCAAGACCCACACGCGCATTGCCACGGCCCAGGCCGAGCTGGGCCACCGCCAGGACAGCAGCGATAACAACCGCCAATTGTTCGCCGGGCAGTCGCTGACCGCTGCCGAGCCGCTGGTCGAGCCCCATGTCGATGCCCCACAGGCGGCGGCCGCCACGGCGCCGGCGCCCGTTGACCCGCGCCTGTTCGATGCCATGCGCTCCGAACTGTCGGGCCTGCGCGAACTGCTGGAAGTGCAGCTCGGCTCGCTGGCCTGGACCCAGCTGCAGGGCAGCAAGCCACAACAGGCCAACATCTGGCGGCGCCTGCAGCGCATTGGCCTGTCCGGGCCGATTGCCCGCGAGTTGCTGGAGCTGACCGCCGAAATCGAAGAGCCACGCCATGCCTGGCGCATGTTGCTGGCGCACTTGGCGCGCATGATCGAAATTCCCGAGGTAGAGCCGATCGAAGAAGGCGGTGTGATCGCCATGGTCGGCCCGGCCGGCATGGGCAAGACCACCACCCTGGCCAAGCTGGCGGCGCGCTACGTGCTCAAGTACGGCGCGCAGAACATGGCGCTGGTGAGCATGGACAGCTTCCGCATCGGTGCCCAGGAGCAGCTCAAGACCCTTGGCCGCATCCTCAATGTCCCAGTCACCTATGTCGACCCAGGCCAGTCGCTGGCGGCAGCGCTGGAGCCGCTGCTGCGCAAGCGTGTGGTGCTGATCGACACCGCCGGCCTGCAGGCCAGCGACCCGGCCCTGCGCTTGCAGCTGGAAACCCTGGCCGGCCGTGGCATCGCCGCCAAGAATTACCTGGTACTGGCCACCACCAGCCAGAAGCAGGTGTTGACCGCCGCCTACCACAGCTACAAGCGCTGTGGCCTGGCCGGCTGCATCCTGACCAAGCTCGATGAAACGGCAAGCCTTGGCGATGTGTTGAGCCTTGCCATCAGTCATGATTTGCCTGTGGCCTATCTTACCGACGGCCCGCGCATTCCTGACGATCTGCACCTGCCCCGGGGGCACCAGCTGGTGTCCCGCGCGGTCAATGTGCAGCAGCAGGAGGAGCCCAGCGAAGAGGCAATGGCCGACATGTTCGCTGATCTCTACCACAACCCACGGCGAGCGGGTTGAGTATGAAACGTGTGCAAAGTAGCTATGCCAAGGGGTACGCAGAATTGCCCTACGTGTGGCCTGGGTCCCAGCGATACAAGGTAAATTACAAACATGGGTAGCATGCATCCCGTACAGGTGATCGCCGTGACCGGTGGCAAAGGTGGCGTCGGCAAGACTAACGTTTCAGTGAACCTGTCCCTGGCGTTGGCCGAACTCGGCCGCAGGGTCATGTTGCTGGATGCCGACCTGGGCCTGGCCAATGTCGACGTGCTGCTGGGCCTGACGCCCAAACGGACCCTGGCCGATGTCATCGAAGGGCGCTGCGAGCTGCGTGACGTGATATTGCAGGGCCCTGGTGGTGTGCGCATCGTACCGGCTGCCTCCGGTACGCAGAGCATGGTCCACCTGGCGCCGGCCCAGCATGCCGGGCTGATCCAGGCGTTCAGCGAAGTCGGCGACAACCTCGATGTACTGGTCATCGATACTGCTGCGGGTATCGGTGAGTCGGTCGTCAGCTTTGTCCGTGCCGCCCAGGAAGTGCTGCTGGTGGTGTGCGACGAGCCGACCTCGATCACCGATGCCTACGCGCTGATCAAGCTGCTCAACCGTGACTACGGCATGAACCGCTTCCGCGTGCTGGCCAACATGGCCCAGAGCCCTCAGGAAGGGCGCAACCTGTTTGCCAAGCTGACCAAGGTCACCGACCGTTTCCTGGATGTCGCCCTGCAGTACGTAGGCGCCGTGCCCTACGACGAGTGCGTGCGCAAGGCGGTGCAGAAGCAGCGTGCCGTGTACGAAGCCTTCCCACGCTCCAAGTGCGCGCTGGCCTTCAAGGCGATTGCCCAGAAGGTCGACAGCTGGCCGCTGCCGGCCAACCCACGTGGCCACCTGGAGTTCTTCGTCGAGCGCCTGGTGCAGCCGACCAGCGCGGGACCGGTGCTATGAACGCCAGCGGGTTCAAGATGTACAGCCGGGCGGCGAAAGACGCTCAGTACGAGTTGATCGAACGCTACGCCCCCCTGGTCAAGCGCATCGCCTACCACCTGTTGGCGCGCTTGCCGGCCAACGTGCAGGTCGAGGACCTGATCCAGGCCGGCATGATCGGCCTGCTGGAAGTGGCCAACAAGTACGACGCCAGCAAGGGCGCCAGCTTTGAAACCTATGCCGGCATTCGTATCCGCGGCGCCATGCTCGACGAAGTGCGCAAAGGCGACTGGGCACCCCGTTCGGTGCACCGCAACACCCGCATGGTCAGCGACGCGATGCGCGCCGTGGAGGCCAGAACCGGCCGTGACGCTAAAGATCATGAAGTTGCTGCCGAACTCCAATTGAGCCTCGATGATTACTACGCGATCCTCAACGATACCTTGGGCAGCCGTTTGTTCAGCTTCGATGACCTGCTGCAGGACGGTGAGCACGAAGGGCTGCATGAAGACGGCGCCAGCGGCCAGGTCGAACCTGCCCGGGGCCTCGAGGAGGAGCGCTTCCAGCTAGCCCTGACCGAGGCCATCGCCAACCTGCCCGAGCGTGAACGCCTGGTGCTGGCGCTGTACTACGACGAAGAGCTCAACCTCAAGGAGATCGGTGAGGTGCTGGGGGTCAGCGAGTCGCGGGTCAGCCAGTTGCACAGCCAGTGTGCCGCGCGTCTGCGTAGCCGCCTGGGGGAATGGCGGGCGCGCTGAGCCTGCTAGGGTTGCGGCTGTTTCCACGCGGTTTTCCACGTTGTACCGAATTGATTGAATGCGCGCTCGGGGCCGAGCGCGTTTGAGACTGCTTGGAGGTCTACTTGAACAAAGACATGAAAATCCTCATCGTTGACGACTTTTCGACGATGCGGCGGATCATCAAGAACCTGTTGCGTGACCTGGGCTTCACCAACACCGATGAGGCCGACGACGGCACCACGGCGCTGCCGATGCTGGAAAACGGCCATTACGACTTCCTCGTGACCGACTGGAACATGCCTGGCATGTCCGGCATCGACCTGCTGCGCAAGGTGCGTGCCCACGACCGGCTGAAAACCATGCCCGTGCTGATGGTGACCGCCGAAGCCAAGCGCGACCAGATCATTGAAGCGGCCCAGGCCGGCGTCAATGGTTACGTGGTCAAGCCGTTCACGGCACAGGTGCTCAAAGAAAAGATCGAGAAGATCTTCGAACGCGTCAACGGCTGAGTCACGTCAGGGGGCGCGCCATGGATTCATCACATAACTCTTTGGGCGAGTTCGAATCGACCCTGAAGAAACATGCCCAGGAGTTGGTCGAAAGCCTGGAGCGGGGCCGTTTCGGCGAGGCGGTGCAGCTGATTCACGAGCTGAACCAGACCCGCGACCGCGGCCTGTACCAGGAAGTCGGCAAGCTGACCCGCGAGCTGCACAGTGCCATCGTCAGTTTCCAGATCGACCCGACCATGCCGCAGGCCGAAGAGGTGTCGCAGATTACCGATGCCACCGAGCGCCTGTCCTATGTGGTCAAGCTCACGGAAGGCGCGGCCAACCGCACCATGGACCTGGTCGAGGCAAGCACCCCGGTGCTCAACGACCTGGCCAGCGAGGCCAAGGCCCTGAGCACCGACTGGCAACGCTTCATGCGCCGCGAAGTGGCGGCGGAAGAATTCCGCGACCTGGTCAAGCGGGTCGACAGTTTCCTCACGCACAGCGCCGAAGGTAATCGCAAGGTCGCCGGCCACCTCAATGACATTCTGCTGGCCCAGGACTATCAGGACCTGACCGGGCAGGTGATCAAGCGCGTCACCAACCTGGTGACCGAAGTGGAAAGCAACCTGCTCAAGTTGGTGCTGATGGCCAGTCAGGTCGACCGCTTTGCGGGCATTCAGCATGACCACGATCAATTGCGCGCAGAAAAAGATCGAGAAAAACATCCGACTCGGGGTGAAGGTCCGCAGATTCATGCCGATAAGCGTGAAGACGTCGTGTCCGGCCAGGACGACGTCGATGATCTGCTGTCCAGCCTGGGTTTTTAAGGAGCACCTTTGATGAGCTTCGGCGCCGATGAAGAAATCCTCCAGGATTTCCTGGTAGAAGCCGGCGAAATTCTTGAGCAACTGTCCGAGCAATTGGTCGAGCTGGAAAGCCGGCCCGACGATGCTGACCTGCTCAATGCGATCTTTCGCGGTTTCCACACTGTAAAAGGGGGCGCCGGCTTCCTCCAGCTGAACGAGCTGGTGGAGTGCTGCCATATCGCCGAGAACGTGTTCGACGTGCTGCGCAAAGGTGAGCGTCGGGTTGACGCGGAGCTGATGGACGTAGTGCTCGAGGCACTGGACACGGTCAACAGCATGTTTGGCCAGGTGCGCGAGCGCGCTGAAGTCACGCCGGCAACCCCCGAGCTGCTGGCGGCCTTGGCGCGCCTTGCCGAGCCGGGTGCGGCGCAACCGCAGGGTGGCGAAGAAGCGGTGGTGCCGGTGGCTGCGGCGCAAGCGCCTGCCGCGGCACCGGTGGTGGACCAGGAGCAGCTCCAGGACATCACCGACAGCGAGTTCGAGCAGTTGCTCGATTCGCTCGATGCGGTCAAGGCACAAGCTGCGGCCGAGGAACAGCTGCAAGGCGAGAGCGTGAGTGGTGGTGGTGATGAAATCACCGATGCCGAGTTCGAATCGCTGCTCGACCAGTTGCATGGCAAAGGCCAGTTCACTGCCGAAGTTGCAGCGCCGGCTGCTGCCGTCAGCCACGAAGCGGCCAGTGACGAAATCACCGATGCCGAATTCGAGTCGCTGCTCGACCAACTGCACGGCAAGGGCACCTTCCAGGCCGACGCCCTGCCTGCCGCGAAGGCGGCACCTGCCGAGGTGGCGCCTGACAGCACCGCCAGCGCCACCAGCGACGAAATCAGCGAGCATGAATTCGAAGCGCTGCTGGACCAGTTGCATGGCAAGGGCAAATTCGGCGGTGACGTCGCAGCAGTCCAGGCACCGCCTGCGGCCAAGGCGCCGGCAGCGGCCAAGCCGCAAAGCCCGGCGGCCGCCAAGCCAGCTGCGGCTCCTGCACCTGCGCCAGTGCCCGCGGCTGCGAGCAAACCTGCCGCAGCTGCGCGCACGCCGGCCCCGGTCGCCGACAAGCATGCGGTCAGCGAAGCGGAAACCACCGTACGCGTCGACACGGCGCGCCTGGACGAGATCATGAACATGGTCGGCGAACTGGTGCTGGTGCGTAACCGCCTGGTGCGCCTGGGCCTGAACAGCGGCGACGAGGCCATGTCCAAGGCCGTGTCCAACCTCGACGTGGTCACCGCCGACCTGCAGACCGCGGTGATGAAAACTCGCATGCAGCCGATCAAGAAAGTGTTCGGCCGCTTCCCGCGCCTGGTTCGCGACCTGGCGCGCCAGTTGAAGAAAGAGATCAATCTCGAGCTGGTCGGTGAAGAAACCGACCTCGACAAGAACCTGGTCGAGGCCCTGGCCGACCCGTTGGTGCACTTGGTGCGCAACGCCGTCGACCATGGTATCGAGATGCCCGATGAGCGCGATGCCGCAGGCAAGCCGCGCACGGGCCGCGTGGTGCTGTCGGCCGAGCAGGAAGGCGACCACATCCTGTTGTCGATTTCCGACGACGGCAAGGGCATGGACCCGAACATCCTGCGGGCCAAGGCGGTGGAGAAGGGCCTGATGGACAAGGACGCCGCCGAGCGTCTGAGCGAGTCGGACTGCTACAACCTGATCTTCGCCCCGGGGTTCTCGACCAAGACCGAGATTTCCGACGTGTCCGGGCGTGGCGTGGGCATGGACGTGGTGAAGACCAAGATCTCCCAGCTCAACGGTTCGATCAACATCTTCTCGGCCAAGGGCCAGGGCTCGAAGATCGTCATCAAGGTGCCGCTGACCCTGGCGATCATGCCCACCCTGATGGTGATGCTGGGCAACCAGGCATTCGCCTTCCCGCTGGTCAACGTCAACGAGATCTTCCACCTCGACCTGTCGCGTACCAATGTGGTCGATGGCCAGGAAGTGGTGATCGTGCGCGACAAGGCACTGCCGTTGTTCTACCTCAAGCGCTGGCTGGTGCAAGGCCAGGTGCACGAAGAGCAGCACGAGGGCCACGTGGTGATCCTGTCGGTCGGCACCCAGCGCATCGGCTTTGTCGTCGATCAACTGGTAGGCCAGGAAGAAGTGGTAATCAAGCCGCTGGGCAAGATGCTGCAAGGTACCCCGGGCATGTCTGGGGCCACCATTACCGGTGACGGTCGTATTGCGTTGATTCTCGACGTCCCGAGCATGCTCAAGCGTTACGCCGCGCGGCGTATTTGATTTCGGTGGCGCACCTTGGCAGGTCGCGCCGCCTAATGGAGTGTTTATGGCAGTCAAGGTCCTGGTGGTGGATGATTCCGGTTTCTTCCGCCGCCGCGTCTCGGAGATCCTCTCGGCGGATCCGACGATCCAGGTAGTAGGTACCGCGACCAACGGCAAGGAAGCGATTGACCGGGCGCTGGCGCTCAAGCCCGATGTCATCACCATGGACTATGAAATGCCCATGATGGATGGCATCACTGCGGTGCGCCACATCATGCAGCGCTGCCCGACGCCGGTGTTGATGTTTTCCTCGCTGACCCATGAGGGCGCCCGGGTCACCCTCGATGCGCTGGACGCGGGGGCGGTGGACTACCTGCCGAAGAACTTCGAGGACATTTCGCGCAACCCCGACAAGGTCAAGCAACTGCTGTGCGAGAAAGTGCATACGCTGGCGCGCAGCAACCGCCGGTTTGGCAGTTACGCCAGCCCTGCGCCGGCCGCAACGCCGGCACCTGCCAGCAGCCATGCGCCGACGGCGGGTGTGGGCAGCCCGGCAGCGGCGCGCAGTGCGCTGCCGGCCC
>NZ_DKJF01000104.1:0-32450 GCF_002454615.1 Pseudomonas sp. UBA6699 | reverse complement strand
ACCTTGTGGCAAACACCTGTCAGCCCCAAGGCGATCCCTGTGGGAGCTGGCTTGCCGGCGACAGGGCCGGTGCTGCCCAGCACAGATTCAGACTTTTTCGCTGGTCACCTGCACATGCAAAGCCCGCCCGGCCCCCAACCCGAAGACGATGGCGCCGACGCCAAGCACAGCGAAGATCCAGCCCACGGCCGCCCAGCCGCCCGTCAGGTCATGCACCAACCCCACCGCGAACGGCCCCATCGACGCCAGGGTATAACCCACGCCTTGGGCCATGCTCGACAGGTTGGCCGCCACGTGGGCGTCCTTCGAGCGCAACACGATCAAGGTCAGCGCCAGGGCAAATGTACCACCCTGCCCCAGGCCCAGCACCACGGCCCAGCCCCACAGCCCGGAAAGCGGGGCATACAGGCAACCGAACAGGCCCGCCAGAGTGGTCAGCATGACCACCACGATTGCCAGCCGCTGGTCCTTGCCGCGAGTGGCCAGCCACGGCGCGCTCAGCGAACTCAGCAACTGCACGATGACCGACCCGGAAAGGACCAGGCCGGCCTGGGTCGGGCTCAGGCCACGACCGATCAGGATCGACGGCAGCCAGCCAAACACGATGTAGGCCAGCGACGACTGCAGGCCCATGTACAGGGTCACCTGCCAGGCCAACGGGTCACGCCAGAGGCCACGCACGCGGTATGCCACCTTGTGCAGGCCGTGCCCCTGGCGGGCTTGTGGCAGCCAGACCAGCATGGCCAGCAGCGCCGGGAGCACCCAGAAGCCCAGGCCCAACGCCCAGCTGCCACCGAAATGGCTGGCCAAGGGCACGGTGGCACCCGCCGCCATGGCCGCGCCCAGGCACAAGGCCATGGTGTACACCCCGGTCAGCGTGCCTGCGTGCTGGGGGAAGTCGCGCTTGACGATACCGGGCAACAACACCCCGATGATGCCGATGCTGGCGCCAGCCATCAGGCTGCCTAGAAACACCCCCGCCACGCCCAAACTGCTGCGCACGACAATGCCCAACGCCAGGGTGAGCAGAATGCCGACGATCACCCGCTCACTGCCAAAGCGCCTTGCCAGCATCGGTGCCAGCGGCGCAAACAGCCCCAGGCACAACACCGGCAAGGTGGTCAGCAAACCGGCTTGCGAAGCGTTCAGCCCCAGGCTTTCGGACACCTGGCCCAACACGGGCGCCATGCTCGACAGCGCCGGGCGCAGGTTCAGCGCCACCAGCACCAGGCCGAGCAACAGCAGCCACGGCCGACGTAATTGCACCGGCTGCTGTTGGATTTGCTCGTCGTCGGCCTCGGCGTCGATCAGCAGTTCATCGAGGTCACGCGCGTGCGGTGGGGTGTTGCGGGGTAGGGACTCAGCCATGGTGTTCTCGGGGTCAGGATTCGATGAGGGTACGGCTCAGGCGCTTGGCCCGGTCCGCATCACGCTGTTCGATGGCGTCGAGGATCTGCCCATGCAGATCGAACGTGGCCTGGCAGCGCGGCACGGTCGCCATGCTGTGCTGCAGCGCCGCCGCGACCACGCCGGAGAAATAGCGGTAAAGCTCGCTGAGGGCGGGGTTGTGGGCGGCATCGACCAGCCGCTGGTGAAACACCAGGTCGCACCTTATGTAGTGATCGACATCACCATGAAAATGCCCGGCGCTGCCGGCCAGCGCTTCGCGCAGCCCTTGCAGGTCTGCATCGGTGCGCCGCAGCGCGGCCAGGCCAATCGCCTCCGCCTCGAGAATGTGGCGGGTTTCACGGGCCTGCTCGGCGGTACAGCGGGCCATGGCCTGCATCGCCAGCAACGGGTCCTGCGAAGTACGCAGGTAGCTGCCGTCGCCTTGGCGTACTTCGACCAGGCCGCTGAAGGCCAGCACGCGCATGGCTTCGCGCACGGTGTTACGGCTGATGCCCAGTTGCAGGGCCAGTTCCGGCTCGGTCGGCAGGCGCTGGCCTATCTGCCAGTCACCCTGTGCGATGCGCTCACGCAGTTGCTCAACGGCCTGCTCGACGAGGGAGCGCTTGATCAATCACGACATCGATACATCCAGTCATCGGACGAATTAGGGCTAACCATAAGCGCTGAATCAACAGGCTGCAACGCTTCACAGAATTGTTTTTGAGTAGGCACCAAGCGCCGCGCGGGCGGCGCTCGGTGTGACAGGCACTAAAAAGGGCCCAGTCAGTTCAAGGCATCCAGCAGCGCCTGGTTCATCTCCGGGGTGCCAATGGTGATCCGCAGGAACTGGGCGATACGTGCCTGCTTGAAGTGGCGCACGATGACGCCCTGCTCGCGCAAGCGCGCTGCCAACTCGGCGGCATCCTGTTGCGGGTGGCGCGCGAAAATGAAGTTGGCCGCCGACGGCAGCACTTCGAAGCCCTTGGCCTGTAGCTGGCCAACCAACGCCTCGCGGCTGTCGATCACCTTGCGGCAGGTTTGCTCGAAGTACTCTCGGTCCTCGAAAGCCGCGGCAGCGCCAACAATGGCCGCACGGTCCAGCGGGTAGGAGTTGAAGCTGTTCTTGATGCGCTCCAATGCCTCGATCAGGTCCGGGTGCCCCACGGCCAAGCCGACACGCAGCCCCGCCAACGAGCGCGATTTGGACAAGGTCTGGGTCACCAGCAGGTTGTCGTAGCGGTCGACCAGGCTGATGGCGGTTTCGCCGCCGAAGTCGATGTACGCTTCATCCACCACCACCACCGAGTCACGGTTGGCCTGCAGCAGTTGCTCTACCGCCTGCAGTGGCATCAGGCAACCCGTAGGCGCGTTAGGGTTGGGGAAGATGATCCCGGCATTGGGCTTGTTGTAGTCCTCGATACGGATCTGGAACTGCTCGTCCAGGGCTACCTGCTCGAACGCGATGCCGTAGAGACCACAGTACACCGGGTAGAAGCTGTAGCTGATATCGGGGAACAACAACGGTGCATCGTGCTGGAACAGGCCGTGGAAGATGTGCGCCAGCACCTCGTCCGAACCATTGCCGACAAACACTTGCGCCGGGGTAACGCCGTAATACTCGGCCACCGCCTGCTTCAGGCGGTCACCGTTAGGATCGGGGTACAGGCGCAGGTTGTCGTTCAGCTCCGCGCGCATGGCCTCCAGCGCCTTGGGCGACGGGCCGTAGGGGTTCTCGTTGGTGTTCAGCTTGACCAGCCGCGCCAGTTTGGGCTGCTCGCCCGGCACGTAAGGCACCAGGTCCTTGACGAAGGGGCTCCAGAATCGGCTCATGTTCAGTTCCCCTTCTGTTGGGTCAGGATGCGGTATTCAGCGCTTCGGGCGTGCGCGGTCAGCGATTCGCCACGGGCCAGCACGGAGGCAGTCTGGCCCAGTTCGGACGCGCCTTGCTCGGAGCAGAAGATGATCGACGACCGCTTCTGGAAGTCGTACACACCCAACGGCGACGAGAAGCGTGCAGTGCCGGAGGTTGGCAACACGTGGTTGGGGCCGGCGCAGTAATCACCCAGTGCTTCGCTGGTGTGGCGGCCCATGAAGATCGCCCCGGCGTGGCGAATGTGCGGCAGCCAGGCCTGCGGGTCGGCCACCGACAGCTCCAGGTGCTCGGGGGCAATGCGGTTGGCCACGTCCATGGCCTGCTGCATGTCTTTTACCTGGATCAATGCACCACGGCCGTTGACCGACTTCTGGATGATTTGCGCACGCTCCATGGTCGGCAGCAGCTTGTCGATACTGGCAGCGACACGGTCGAGGAAGGCGGCATCCGGGCTGACCAGAATGGCCTGTGCGTCTTCGTCGTGTTCAGCCTGGGAGAACAGGTCCATGGCGATCCAGTCCGGGTCGGTCTGACCGTCGCACACCACCAGGATTTCCGAAGGCCCGGCGATCATGTCGATGCCCACCTGGCCAAATACATGGCGCTTGGCAGTGGCGACGTAGATGTTGCCCGGGCCGACGATCTTGTCGACCTGTGGCACGCTTTCGGTGCCATAGGCCAGTGCCGCGACCGCCTGGGCGCCACCGACAGTGAACACGCGGTCGACACCAGCGATGCAGGCAGCGGCCAGCACCAGCTCGTTGACCTCACCGCGCGGGGTCGGCACCACCATCACCACTTCGGCCACGCCGGCCACCTTGGCCGGGATGGCATTCATCAGCACCGACGAGGGGTACGAGGCCTTGCCGCCGGGCACATACAGGCCGGCCCGATCCAGCGGGGTAACCTTCTGCCCCAGTACGGTGCCGTCGGCTTCGGTGTACTGCCAGGAATCCTGCTTCTGCCGCTCATGGTAGATGCGCACACGTTCGGCGGCCTTTTCCAGGGCCTGGCGCTGTACGGGGGTGATACGGGTCAGCGCCAGCTCCAGGCGCTCGCGATCGAGGATCAGGTCATCGATCGATGTGGCCTGAACGCCATCGAAACGCTGGGTGAACTCCACCAGCGCTGCGTCGCCACGCTCGCGCACGGCCTTGATGATGTCCAGCACGCGCTGGTTGACCGCGTCATCGGACACACTTTCCCAGCTCAGCAGATGATCCAGATGTCGGGCGAAATCCGGATCAGCAGCGTTGAGACGGGCAATTGCAGTGGACACGGTCATGGCGAGGGCCTCGATGATTAGCGAATGCTCAGGCGCCCTAGGCTACCAGTCCATCCGCGCGGGCACCCGAGAAAAGTGGCTATGACGCGGATAGATGGGCGCGGCAGCAACGGCCGCGCGCAATCGGTAGGGAATTAACCGCGGTGTCGCGATTCGACCGCCGCGCGCAGCGTGTCGATAAGGCTCTGGATGCGGGCGTGCTGCATCTTCATGGAGGCCTTGTTGACCACCAGGCGCGAGCTGATCGTGGCGATCATTTCCTGGGGCTCCAGGCCATTGGCCCGCAGGGTGTTGCCGGTATCCACCACGTCGATGATCTTGTCGGCGAGGTTGATCAGCGGTGCCAGCTCCATCGAGCCGTACAGCTTGATGATGTCGACCTGGCGGCCCTGTTCGGCGTAGTAACGCTTGGCGACGTTGACGAACTTGGTGGCCACGCGCAGGCGGCCCTTGGGCTCAGGGGCGCCGACCACGCCTGCGGTCATCAGCTTGCAGCGGGCAATCTGCAGGTCCAGTGGCTCGTACAGGCCCTGGCCGCCGTACTCCATCAGCACGTCCTTGCCGGCCACACCCAGGTCGGCAGCACCATGCTCGACATAGGTCGGCACGTCGGTAGCACGCACGATCAGCAGGCGTACGTCGTCCTGCGTGGTAGGGATGATCAGTTTGCGGCTCTTGTCCGGGTTCTCGGTCGGCACGATGCCGGCCTCGGCCAGCAACGGCAAGGTATCGTCGAGAATACGGCCTTTGGAAAGCGCGATGGTCAACATTGGAACGTCGGTCCTTAAGCGGCTACTGCTGGCCAGGTCAGGGACCTGGCCGCTTTCAATTCGAACGGTGCGTCCTTGCACCAGAGGGCGATCAGCCCGGTACGCGGCGGATTTTCGCGCCGAGCATCTGCAGTTTTTCTTCGATGCACTCGTAGCCACGGTCAATGTGGTAGATGCGGTCGATCAGCGTGTCACCTTCGGCCACCAGCGCCGAGAGCACCAGGCTGGCCGACGCGCGCAGGTCGGTGGCCATGACCGGGGCGCCTTTGAGGGCCGGTACACCGGTAACGATCGCGGTGTTGCCTTCGACCTGGATCTGCGCCCCCATGCGGTGCATTTCGTACACGTGCATGAAACGGTTTTCGAAGATGGTTTCGATGACGGCACCGGTGCCTTCGGCAATGGCGTTCAGCGAGATGAACTGCGCCTGCATGTCGGTGGGGAACGCCGGGTACGGCGCAGTACGCAGGTTCACGGCTTTTGGCCGCTTGCCCTGCATGTCGAGCTCGATCCAGTCTTCACCGGTGGTGATCTCGGCGCCGGCTTCCTTGAGCTTTTCCAGCACGGCCTCAAGGATGGTCGGGTCGGTATCCTTGACCTTGACGCGGCCACCGGTCACGGCAGCGGCAACCAGGTAGGTACCGGTCTCGATACGGTCCGGCATCACACGGTAGCTGGCCGACGCCAGGCGCTCGACGCCATCGATGGTGATGGTGTCGGTACCGGCACCTTGCACCTTGCCGCCCATGGCGTTGATGAAGTTGGCCAGGTCGACCACCTCCGGCTCACGCGCAGCGTTCTGCAGCACGCTGCGGCCTTTGGCCAGCGCTGCGGCCATCATGATGTTTTCGGTACCGGTCACGCTGACGGTGTCGAAGAAGAAATGCGCACCGCGCAGGCCGCCCTCAGGCGCCTTGGCCTTGATGTAGCCGGCTTCGACCTCGATCTTCGCACCCATGGCCTCCAGACCACGGATGTGCAGGTCGACCGGGCGCGAACCGATCGCGCAACCGCCAGGCAGTGCCACCTCGGCCTCGCCGAAGCGGGCGACCATCGGGCCCAGCACCAGGATCGAGGCGCGCATGGTCTTGACCAGCTCGTACGGCGCGACCAGGGTCTTGATGGTGCGGGGGTCGATTTCCACCGCCAGCTTTTCGTCGATCACAGGCTCGATGCCCATGCGGCCGAACAGCTCGATCATGGTGGTGATGTCGTGCAGGTGCGGCAGGTTGCCTACGGTGACCGGGCCATCGGCCAGCAGGGTCGCCGCCAGAATCGGCAGGGCCGCGTTCTTCGCACCCGAAATACGGATCTCGCCATCAAGACGAGCGCCGCCAGTAATAATCAGTTTGTCCATTGGAATCTCGCCGCCAAGTTGGCTCAGGTGCGCTCAGCCCAGGCTGCGCTGCTGAAAAATTTCATGGTTACCGCATGGATGCTGCCATTGGCGATCCATGGATTCAGATGAGCATAGATAGCCTGCTGACGTTTGACCGGGCTCAGGCCAGCCAACTCGTCGCTGATCACGTTCAACTGGAAGTTGCAGCCTTCGCCTTCAACTTCGACCCGGGAACCCGGCAATTTCTCTTCAAGGAAGCTTTTAACTTCTACGGCCTGCATGCTCAACCTCAATCGGCGCCCGATGCGCACGGGTCGGCCATCATACAAAAAAGCCCCTCGCCTGCGAAGCCCAACGAGGGCTTCGCTGACCGAGGGGCCGTCATCCGTGCCGGGCCATCAGGTCGCCAGCACTTGATCGAGGTCGTAGACCTCGGCAATTTCCCGCATGTCGTCGGGCATGCCCCGCACCCGACAGGCCTTGCCTGCGGCCTGGGCATCGCGCATGAACGACAGCAGCAACGACAGGCCGACACTGGTGGAGCGCAGCACGCCCGAGCAATCGAGCACCAGTTGCGCATCCCGGCTGGCAGTGATCAGCGCCTTGCCTTGCTTGCGCAACTGCGGCCCGCTGCGATAGTCCAGCACGCCGGACAGGCTCAGCACGCCCGGCTCAGCCATGCTTACCGCGGCCTCACTCATTTCACCGCCTTTTCTGGCGAGTTGTCGGCGGCCTGCTTGGCCTTGGCCACTTCGCCGGCCCAGCCGTCGATGGTCTTGTCCAGGTTGTTGCCGTTGCGCTGCATGGCGTCGGCGAACTGGTCACGGAACAGCTTGCCGATGTTGATGCCGTTGACGATGACGTTACGCACCTTCCACTCGCCACCCAGGTTTTCCAGGGTGTACTGCACCGGGTACACGGCGCCATTGTTGCCGGTAACCTTCATGCCCACCGAAGCGCGCTTGCCATCATCGGCCTTGGCCGGGTCGACGACGATCCCCTGGTTGTTGTACTCCAGCAACGCATTGCCGTAGAACTGGAACAGGCTGCGCTTGAAGTTTTCCTGGAAGCGCTGCATCTGCTCGGGCGTGGCCTTGCGCGAGTACTTGACGGTCATGATGCTGCGGGAAATACCGTCGGCATCGACCACCGGCGCGAGAATCCGGTCAAGGGTGTCGTAGAACGCTTGTGGGTTGGCCTTGTACTGCTCTTTGTTGGCCTTGAGTTCACCCAGCAACTCGGTGGTGGTGCCCTGAACCACGTCATGCGGCGACTGCGCGGCCAAGGTCATCAGGGGGAAAGCCGCCAGCAACACCAGCAGGCCACGTCGCAAGATCGAAATCATGGAAACTCCTCAATTAGCCGGTTGCGCTTCTTTCGGTTCCTTGCCAACGGAGTTGAGCAGGAACTTGCCTATCAGGTCTTCCAGCACCAGGGCAGACTGGGTGTCGTGAATGGTCGAGCCATCCTTGAGCACGTCTTCCTCACCGCCCACGCTGATACCGATGTACTTCTCGCCGAGCAGACCGGCGGTCAGGATCGAGGCAGTGGAGTCGGTCGGCAGGTTGTCCACCGACTTGTCCAGCTGCAGGGTCACCCGACCGGTATAGGAATCACGGTCCAGATCGATGGCGGTGACCTTGCCGATGGTCACGCCCGCCATGGTCACCTTGGCTCTGACCGTCAAACCGGCGATATTGTCGAAATAGGCATAAACTTTATAGGTATCGCTGCTCGGGCTGGCCGACAGCCCGCTGACACGCAGGGCCAGCAGCAGCAGCGCCAGGATCCCGGCCAGCAGGAACAGGCCGACACCGATTTCCAGGGTGCGGTTTTGCATCAGAAATCTCCAAACATCAAGGCGGTCAGAATAAAGTCCAGACCCAGCACTGCCAACGAGGCATAGACCACGGTCTTGGTGGTTGCACGGCTGATCCCTTCTGAAGTGGGCTCACAGTCGTACCCCTGGAATACGGCGATCCAGGTCGCGACGAATGCGAACACCAGGCTCTTGATCAGCCCGTTGAGCACGTCGTCGGTGAACGAAACACTGTTCTGCATGTTGGCCCAGAACGAGCCCTCGTATACGCCCAGCCAGTCCACGGCGACCCACGAGCCCCCCCAGATACCGACCACACTGAAGATCAGCGCCAGCAGCGGCAACGAGATGAAACCGGCCCACAAGCGTGGCGCCACGATGTACTTGAGCGGGTCGACGCCGATCATCTCCAGGCTGGACAACTGCTCGGTGGACTTCATGTTGCCGATTTCGGCAGTCAGTGCAGAACCGGCACGGCCCGCGAACAGCAACGCCGTGACCACCGGCCCAAGTTCCCGCAACAGGGTCAGGGCCACCATCTGGCCCACGGCCTGCTCGGAGCCGTACTTGGTGAGGATGCTGTAGCCCTGCAGCGCCAGCACCATGCCGATGAACACCCCGGACACGACGACGATCGCCAGCGACAGCACGCCCACCGAGTACAGCTGCCTGATCAGCAGCTGGAAGCCACCGCCAATGCCGCCGCGCCCGACCAGGGCATGGAACAGGAACAGGCAGGAACGCCCGAGTACCGCCACCACGTCGATGGCCGAGCGGCCCAGCAGCCGGACACGTTCGAGTAAGGATTTTCTGCGCATCAACGCGCCCCCAGCAGGTCGGCGCTGTAGTCAGGCGCAGGGAAATGGAACGGCACCGGGCCATCCGGGTCGCCTTTCATGAACTGGCGGATCCGCGGATTGTCCGAGCCCATCAGCTCGTCGGGGGTACCCTGCCCCAGCACCTGGCCGTCGCCCACCACATAGATGTAGTCGGCGATGCTGGCGGTTTCTGCGAGGTCATGGGACACCACGATGCTGGTAATGCCCAAGGCATCGTTGAGCAGGCGGATCAAGCGCACCAGTACCCCCATGGCAATCGGGTCCTGCCCGACGAACGGCTCGTCGTACATGAGGATCTGCGGGTCCAGGGCGATTGCCCGGGCCAGCGCCACGCGGCGCTTCATGCCACCGGACAGCTCATCGGGCATCAGGTCGATGGCCCCACGAAGCCCCACGGCCTGCAGTTTCATCAACACGATGTCACGGATCATGTCGTCTGCAAGCTGGGTATGCACGCGCAGCGGAAATGCGACGTTCTCGAACACATCGAGGTCGGTGAACAGCGCGCCGCTCTGAAACAGCACGCCCATCTGCTTGCGGGCGTCGAACAGGTCGCTGCGCGACAGCGTCGGCAGGTTCTGCCCGGCGACCCATACCTCACCACTGGCGGGGCGCAGCTGCGCGCCCATCAGGCGAAGCAACGTGGTCTTGCCGCAACCCGATGGCCCCATGATGCCGGTGACCTTGCCGCGCGGGATGCGAATATCGACGTTGCTGAAAATGCTACGCGAACCGCGCTTGAAGGTAACACCCTTCAATTCCACCGCGTAGGCGCTATCCACACTCATCTAGACTCCTTGCTGATGCAGCCTCGTCCTTATGGACGCCAGCCTCCCTGCAGAAGGCACACGCGCCCTTGGCAGGCCGAATAGCGGCGAACTATAGCACCGCTGCCCGCGCGCCCCCAAGGTCATGCATGCCCCGTTCAGCTACGAGACAGGCTGGGGCGCCCGTGACCAGGCAGATGGAAAAGGTGAGGGTTTCGTCGATTGCGGCTATAATCGCCGACTTTTCATCAGGCAGTGCTTTATCGACATGAGCCAATCCAGCGAGCTGATTCAATCCGCACAGCGCACCGTGCGCCTGGAACTCGAGGCCGTAGAGGGCCTGCTGGCGCGCATCGACGAGCATTTCGTCAAAGCCTGCGAACTGATCCTGGCCAGCCAGG
The DNA here is from genome assembly GCF_002454615.1 of Pseudomonas sp. UBA6699. NCBI lineage: Bacteria > Pseudomonadati > Pseudomonadota > Gammaproteobacteria > Pseudomonadales > Pseudomonadaceae > Pseudomonas > Pseudomonas sp. UBA6699. The sequence goes on along the minus strand of NZ_DKJF01000104.1, from coordinate 21,968 downwards.
GCCGCGTCGTGGTGCTTGGCATGGGCAAGTCTGGGCATATCGGCAACAAAATTGCCGCGACCCTCGCCAGTACCGGCACCCCCGCGTTTTTCGTGCACCCGGCCGAAGCCAGCCATGGCGACATGGGCATGATCACCGGTAACGATATCATCCTGGCGCTGTCCAACTCAGGCAGCACGGCCGAGATCGTCACGTTGCTGCCGCTGATCAAGCGCCTGGGCATCACCCTCATCAGCCTTACCGGCAACCCGGACTCCACCCTGGCCCAGGCAGCAGAGGTGAACCTGGATGCCCGGGTCGCACAGGAAGCCTGCCCGCTGAACCTTGCCCCTACCTCCTCGACCACTGCGGCACTGGTGTTGGGTGACGCGCTGGCCATTGCCCTGCTCGAAGCGCGCGGGTTCACTGCCGAGGACTTTGCCTTTTCGCACCCTGGCGGCGCCTTGGGGCGGCGGCTGCTGCTGAAGGTCGAGCATGTGATGCACAGCGGTGACCAGTTGCCCAAGGTGCTGCGTGGCACGTTGCTCAAGGATGCCCTGCTGGAAATGTCGCGCAAAGGGCTGGGCATGACCGCTGTGCTCGAGGCAGACGGCAAGCTGGCCGGTATCTTCACCGATGGCGACCTGCGCCGCAGCCTGGACCGCAATATCGACGTGCATACCACGTTGATCGACCACGTCATGACCGTGCATGGCAAAACTGCACGGGCCGAAATGCTCGCCGCCGAGGCCCTTAAAATCATGGAAGACAACAAAATCAACGCACTGGTGGTCGTCGACCAGGACGACCGGCCGACGGGTGCCCTGAACATGCACGATCTGTTGCGTGCAGGAGTTATGTGATGAGCCAGAATCTCATGCAACGTGGCCAGGCCATCAAGCTGGCCGTGTTCGATGTCGACGGCGTACTGACCGATGGGCGACTGTACTTTCTCGAAGACGGCAGCGAATTCAAGACCTTCAATACCCTCGACGGCCAGGGCATCAAGATGCTCATGGCGTCGGGCGTGACCACGGCCATCATCAGCGGGCGCAAGACCCCGGTGGTCGAGCGGCGGGCTGCGAACCTGGGTATCGCGCACCTGTTTCAGGGCCGCGAAGACAAATTGGTGGTTCTTGACGGGCTGCTTGCCGAACTCGGCCTAAGCTATGAACAGGTCGCCTACCTGGGCGACGACCTGCCCGACCTGCCGGTGATTCGCCGCGTCGGTCTGGGTATGGCAGTGGCCAACGCCGCGCCCTTCGTTCGCCAGCATGCCCACGGCGTGACCCAGGCGCGCGGCGGCGAAGGCGCTGCCCGCGAGTTCTGCGAACTGATCATGCAGGCCCAGGGCACCCTGGACGCTGCCAACGCCAACTACTTGTAAGGCCGCCCATGTTCAGCAAGAAGGTCCGCAATATTGCGCTGCTGGCGGTGATTGCTGCCGTGCTCGCTGCCATTGGCTACTGGAATGTCAGCCCTGAAAGCTTCCTCGACCAGCCTGTGGCCCAGGTCGACGAAAGCGCCATCGACTACTATGCGATCAACGCCCATAGTGTGCAGTTCTTGCCGGACGGCAAATTGCAGTACGAAATGACCGCCGACAAGGTCGAGCACGTCAAGGCGACCGAAGTTACCCTGGTGACCACGCCCGACCTGCGCCTTTACCGCGGCACCGAATACCCGTGGCATGTTCAGAGCGAGCGCGCCGAGGTCAGCCCGGACGGCAACGAGGTCGAACTGATCAACAAGGTCCGCGTTGCCCGCACCGACGAAAAGCAACGCGACACCATCATCACCAGCTCACGCATGACCGTATTCCCGCAGAAGCAATATGCGCAGACCGAGCAAGCCGTTAGAATCGACGGCGCCGGTGGCACAACCACGGGCAAGGGCATGAAAGCGTATTTGAAAGAAGGCAAGATGGACTTGCTCTCTAACGTAAGAGGACAGTATGAGGCTCGTTAAAACCCTCCCCCTTTTGCTCAGCCTGAGCGCAGCACTGGGAAGCGCGAGCGCCTTCGCCCTGCCGAATGACCGTGACCAGCCAATCCGTATCCAGGCCGACAACGCGCATCTGGACGACAAGCAGGGTGTCGCGACGTACACCGGTGACGTGATCATCACTCAAGGCTCGATGATGATCAAAGGCAATACCGTGACCATGACCCGCGCCGCCAACGGCGACATCGACGTGGTCACTTCGGTTGGCAACCTGGCCTACTTCGAGCAGCAGCAGAGCGCCGCCAAGCCCGACAAGATGAAGGGCTGGGCAGTGACCATCCAATACCAGGCGCAAAAAGACACCGTGATCCTCACCGACCGCGCCAAGGTCGAGAACGAAGGCAACACCACCGAGGGCGAGAAGATCGTCTACAACACCAAGTCGCAGGTGGCTACCGCCGGCCGTGGCGGTAACGTGACCCAGCCACGTCAGCGCATCGACATGGTGATCCAGCCCAAGAAGAAGGCCGAGTAAATGGCAACCCTAAAAGCCCAGCACCTGGCCAAAAGCTACAAGGGGCGCCAGGTCGTACGTGATGTCAGCCTGTCGATCGACAGCGGCCAGATCGTCGGATTGCTCGGCCCGAACGGTGCCGGCAAGACCACCTGCTTCTACATGATCGTCGGCCTGGTCCAGGCCGAGCAGGGTCGTGTCCTGATCGACAACCTCGATGTCAGCCACCAGCCCATGCACGGCCGCGCGCGCGCCGGCATCGGCTACCTGCCGCAGGAAGCCTCGATCTTCCGCAAGCTTTCGGTGGCCGACAACATCATGGCCATCCTCGAGACCCGCAAGGACCTCGACCGCGATGGCCGGCGCAAGGAACTGGAAAGCCTGCTGCAGGAGTTCCACATCAGCCACATCCGCGACAACCTCGGCATGAGCCTGTCCGGTGGCGAACGCCGCCGTGTCGAGATCGCCCGCGCCCTGGCGACTGCGCCCAAGTTCATCCTGCTGGACGAACCCTTCGCCGGCGTGGACCCGATCTCGGTCGGTGACATCAAGCAGATCATCCACCACCTCAAGGCCAAGGGTATCGGTGTGCTGATCACGGACCACAACGTGCGCGAAACCCTGGATATCTGCGAGACCGCCTACATCGTCAACGATGGCCGGCTGATCGCCGAAGGCGACGCCGAAACCATCCTGGCCAACGAACTGGTCAAAGAGGTTTACCTGGGCCACGAGTTCCGGCTCTGACCCACCCCTGCCTGGGGTACTGGCAACCTGCCCTGAAGCCGGGGTTAAAATTGTTACGTACTCTAGGCAAACGCTACAATTTAAGGCATAAAACTTGCTTGATCTGGCGCCCCGGCGCCCTCGTGTAGTGGATGGCGCATGCGCGCCGGCGAACAAGGTATTAAGCCCCAGCCATGAAACCATCGCTCGTCCTAAAAATGGGCCAGCAACTGACGATGACACCGCAGTTGCAACAGGCCATCCGCCTGCTCCAGCTTTCCACCCTGGACCTCCAACAGGAAATCCAGGAGGCGCTGGAGTCGAACCCGATGCTCGAACGCCAGGAAGACGGCGAAGACTTCGACAACAGCGACCCGATGGCCGACAACGCCGAGAACAAGCCGGCCGCCGACGTTCAGGACAACAGCTTCCAGGAAAGCACGGTCAGTGCCGACAACCTCGAAGACGGTGAATGGAGCGAGCGTATCCCCAACGAGCTGCCGGTCGACACCGCCTGGGAAGACATCTACCAGACCAGCGCCAGCAGCCTTCCGAGCAACGATGACGACGAGTGGGACTTCACCACGCGGACATCGGCCGGCGAAAGCCTGCAAAGCCACCTGCTGTGGCAACTGAACCTGGCGCCGATGTCGGATACCGACCGCCTGATCGCCGTGACCCTGATCGACAGCATCAACGGCCAGGGCTACCTGGAAGACACCCTCGAAGAAATCTGCGCTGGCTTCGACCCGGAGCTGGATATCGAGCTGGACGAAGTCGAAGCGGTGCTGCACCGCATTCAGCAGTTCGAACCGGCAGGCGTCGCGGCACGCACCCTTGGCGAGTGCCTGTTGCTGCAACTGCGCCAACTGCCTGCCAGCACGCCGTGGCTGAACGAGGCGAAACGGCTGGTCTGCGATTTCATCGACTTGCTCGGCAGCCGCGACTACAGCCAGCTCATGCGGCGCATGAAAGTCAAGGAAGACGAACTGCGCCAGGTGATCGAACTGGTGCAAAGCCTCAACCCGCGCCCGGGTTCGCAGATCGAGTCCAGCGAGCCCGAGTACGTGGTACCGGACGTGATCGTGCGCAAGGACAGCGACCGCTGGCTGGTGGAACTAAACCAGGAAGCCATCCCGCGCCTGCGCGTGAACGCTCAATACGCCGGCTTCGTGCGCCGCGCCGACACCAGTGCCGACAACACCTTCATGCGCAACCAGCTGCAGGAGGCGCGCTGGTTCATCAAGAGCCTGCAAAGCCGCAACGAAACCCTGATGAAAGTCGCCACGCAGATCGTCGAGCATCAGCGCGGCTTCCTCGATCATGGCGACGAAGCGATGAAACCGCTGGTGCTGCATGACATTGCCGAAGCGGTGGGCATGCACGAGTCGACCATTTCCCGGGTGACCACGCAGAAATACATGCACACGCCCCGCGGCATCTACGAACTGAAATACTTTTTCTCCAGCCACGTCAGCACCTCCGAAGGCGGAGAATGCTCGTCTACAGCGATCCGCGCGATCATCAAGAAACTGGTTGCAGCGGAAAATCAGAAAAAGCCATTGAGTGACAGCAAGATCGCTGGTTTACTGGAGGCACAAGGCATCCAGGTGGCCCGCCGCACCGTCGCCAAGTACCGCGAGTCTCTCGGCATCGCACCGTCGAGTGAGCGCAAGCGACTGATGTAGCCCCTGAGATCTGCCATAGCGTTTGCGGGGCAGGTGCAAAACCTGCCTCTTTATGCACGGGCAACAAAGGAGAAGCTGTATGCAAGTCAATATCAGTGGACAGCATGTAGAAGTCACCCAGCCACTGCGCGATTACGTGCTGGAAAAGCTCGCCCGCGTGGAAAGTCACTTCGACAAGATCACCAACGTGCAGGTCATCATGAAGGTCGAGAAGCTGCAGCAGAAGGTCGAGGCGACCCTGCAGATTCCCGGCGGCGAAGTGGTAGCAAACGCCGAACACGAAGATATGTATGCAGCGATCGATGCCTTGGCCGACAAGCTCGACCGCCAACTGAAAAAACACAAGGAAAAACAGCAAAGCCTGCTGCAAGGTGCAGCTGCCCGCTGATCCCCCTCATCCATGATCCGACTTGAAACCATCCTGACCCCCGGCCGTTCCCTCGTGAACGTGCCGGGCGGCAGTAAGAAGCGCGCCCTGGAAAAGGTCGCCACCATCATCGCCGAACAAGTGCCGGAACTGGAGATGCAAGTCGTCTTCGAAAAGCTGGTCGCGCGGGAAAAACTCGGTTCAACCGGTTTCGGCAATGGCATCGCCATTCCGCACTGCCGGCTTGAAGGCTGCTCCGCGCCAGTCAGCGCCCTGCTGCACCTGGAAGCACCCATCGATTACGATGCCATCGATGGCGCGCCGGTAGACTTGCTGTTCGTCCTGCTGGTCCCTGAAGCCGCCACCGATGCCCACCTGGAACTGCTGCGCCAGATCGCCAGCATGCTCGACCGCAAGGACGTGCGTGATCGCCTGCGTTCGGCCACCAGCAACGAGGCCTTGTACCAGGTTGTCCTGGACGTACAGAACGAGCACTGAACATGCGCCTGATCATCGTCAGCGGCCGGTCTGGCTCCGGCAAGAGCACCGCCCTCGATGTCCTGGAAGACAACGGTTTCTATTGCATTGACAACCTGCCCGCCGGGCTGCTGCCGCAGCTCGCGGAAAATGCACTGATCAACACCGAACTGCTGCAGCCGAAAGTGGCAGTGTCGATCGACGCCCGCAACCTGCCCAGCCACCTGTCGCGCTTCCCCGAGCTGCTAGCCGACGCCCGTGCCCGCCACATCCAGTGCGATGTGCTGTACCTGGATGCCGATGAAGATACCCTGCTCAAGCGGTTTTCAGAAACCCGCCGCCGCCACCCGCTGACCAACGCCGACCGCTCGCTGGCAGAGGCCATCCGCGTGGAGAGCGAACTGCTGGGGCCGATTGCCGACCTGGCCGACCTGAAGATCGACACCACCAGCCTGAACCTCTACCAGTTGCGTGACACGATCAAGTTGCGCCTGCTCAACAAGCCCGAGCCTGGTACCGCATTCCTGGTCGAGTCATTCGGCTTCAAACGCGGCATGCCGGTCGATGCCGATCTGGTGTTCGACGTACGCTGCCTGCCCAACCCCTACTGGAAGCCAGAATTGCGTGAGCACTCCGGCCTGGAACAGCCGGTGATCGACTACCTGGCCGCGCAGCCAGACGTCGAGGACATGTTCAACGATATTTCCAGCTACCTGCTCAAGTGGCTACCCCGCTTCGCAGCCAGTAACCGTGCCTACGTGACCATTGCCATTGGCTGCACCGGCGGCCACCATCGTTCGGTGTACATCACCGAACGCCTCGGCCAGTTGCTGCAACAGTCCCTGAAAAACGTCCAGGTCCGCCACCGCGACCTCTAGCCCAAGGATCCGCCCCACGATGCCCGCCCGCGAAATCACCATCATCAACAAGCTGGGCCTGCATGCCCGGGCGGCAGCGAAGTTCGTCGGCGTGGCCGGCCGCTTTCCCTGCCAGGTGCGGGTCGGCCGCGCGCCGGACAAACTGGTAGACGGCAAAAGCATCATGGCCGTGATGATGCTGGCGGCTGGCAAGGGTACCCAGGTGCACCTGCATACCGAGGGTGAGCAGGACAACGATGCCATGGACGCGCTGGTCGAGTTGATCAACAACTACTTCGACGAAGGCGAGTAAGCCTCCAAGCCCTGCACCGCGCCCACAGTGTGCACCCCTTCAACCTGACCAAAGATCAGGACAGCGCGGTATCCATCACCATCATCAGGCAAAAGCCGATGCACAGCCCCAGGCTGGCCAGGCGGTGATGGCCGTTGCTGCGCGATTCGGGGATGACTTCCTGGGTTACCACCAGCAGCATCGCGCCGGCTGCGCAGGCGAGCCCCAGGGGCAGCAGCAATTCGGCGACATTCACCAGCCAGGCACAGATCACCGCAGCCACAGGCTCGACCAACCCCGAAGCCGCGCCGATCATGAACGCCTTGAAGCGCGGCATGCCCGCCCCTGCCAACACCAGGGCAATCACCAGCCCCTCGGGCACATCCTGCAACGCGATGCCCATGGCCAGGCTGTCTGCGTCAGCCATGCCACCCCCGGCTGACACACCAATCGCCATGCCTTCGGGAATGTTGTGGGCAATGATGGCAATGACGAATAGCCAGATTCGCGCGGCGATCACCGGCTGCTGCGCACTGCCAACCAGCGCTTGCGGCGAGGCGTTGGAGACCTTGAGGTCGATAAGGAACAGGCACAACGCGCCGAACATCAAGCCGAAGCTGATCAAGCCACCCGCACCCCATGGGCTGAAGCCGATGGCCTGGGCCGCATCCAGCCCGGGCATGATCAATGAAAATGCCGTAGCCGCCAGCATGACCCCGGCGCCGAAGCCCAGCAAGGTGTCGGCCAACGCCACCGGCATGTTACGAATGACCAGCACCGGTACTGCGCCCAGCGCCGTGCCCAGCGCACACAAAGCGCCGCCCTCCAGGGCGCGCAGCATGCGCGGCGCCAAGTCCAGCCAGGCAAGACCGCGCGCCGCCAGCAGCGCGGTACCCGCCAGCAACAGCAAGGCACCCAGCGCCTGGCGAAACAGGCGCACACTGCTGACCGACATGACCTCTGAGCGCATACCGGTTCGACTCACTTCAGGGCTTCGAGATAGCGGTGTTGCACTTGCGCCCAGTCGATGACGTTGTAGAAGGCACCAATGTATTCCGGGCGGCGGTTCTGGTATTTCAGGTAATACGCATGCTCCCACACGTCCAACCCGAGAATCGGCGTGTTGCCATGCATCAGTGGGCTGTCCTGGTTGCCGCTGCTTTCCACGACCAGGGTTTTCTGCGGCGTTACGCTGAGCCAGGCCCAGCCGCTGCCGAAGCGGGTCAGGGCGGCCTTGGTGAAGGCTTCCTTGAACGCGTCGAAACCGCCCAGTTGCGTGGTGATGGCTTGTGCCAGCTCGCCCGTGGGCTCACCCCCGCCCTGCGGCGACATCACGGTCCAGAACAGGCTGTGGTTGGCGTGACCGCCACCGTGGTTGGTCACGGCGCCACGCAGCTGCTCCGGCAAGTCCCCGACCGCAGCGACCAGTTTTTCGACTGGCCACTCAGCCCACTCGGTGCCTTCGACGGCGGCGTTGAGGCCATTGACGTAAGTCTGGTGGTGCCTGGTGTGGTGGATCTCCATGGTCTGCGCGTCGATGTGCGGCTCCAGCGCGTCGTAGGCGTAAGGCAAAGCAGGCAAGGTATGGGGCATGTCAGTGAATTCCGTAGGCTTGAGTACTGGGTACCACGCCGGCCGGGGCAGCGAGTTCGCTGGCCCCGATGTTGTGGCGGTTGAGCAGGCGTTCGGTACGCGGGTACTGGCCGTACTCCGCGATGAAACCGAGCAGTTCGGTGTAGGTACGCCCACTGTGGCGCAGGGCTGCGTCCCGCAGCGCCTGTGGCAAGCGGGCTTGCTGGCTGGCCTGTAGCAGCCACTGGTGCGCGGCACAGAGGTAATCGGCACTTTCATGCGGCTGGTTCAGGCGCAGGTGCAGGTCGGCCAGGTTATGGTGAGCGACGACCAGGGCAGCCACCGCTTCGTCGACGTCATGCCAGCGCTCGAACAGCACCTGGGCCAGGGCCAGGGCTTGCAGGTAATGTTCCCGGGCATCGACCAGCTCGCCTTGTTCGAACAGGCGGTTGGCCAGTTCCATGGTGCGTTTCCAGTGCTGCATGTCTGTTTCCTCGGCGGTAAGGCAGTGTCAGATGCCGCCAGCGGTGAGTTTTTCCGGGTCCAGCAGCGTTTCCAGCTGGTCCCGCGACAGGTCGGTATGCTCCAGCGCGACATCAATGATCGGGCGACCTTGCTGGTAGGCGGTCTTGGCAATTTCAGCGGCCTTCAGGTAGCCGATGATCGGGTTCAGTGCAGTGACCAGGATCGGGTTGCGCGCCAGCGCCTCCTTCAGCTTGCCCTCGTTGACCTTGAAGCTGGCAATGGCTTTGTCGGCCAGCAGGCGGCTGACGTTGGCCATCAACTCGATGCTCTCCAGCAGGTTGCGTGCGATCAGCGGCAACATCACGTTCAGTTCGAAGTTGCCCGACTGCCCAGCCACGGCGATGGTGGCGTCGTTGCCGATGACCTGCGCGGCGACCATGGCCGTAGCCTCCGGGATGACCGGGTTGACCTTGCCTGGCATGATCGAAGAGCCCGGCTGCAGACCCTGCAGTTCGATTTCCCCAAGGCCGGCCAGAGGGCCCGAGTTCATCCAGCGCAGGTCGTTGGCAATCTTCATCAGTGCCACCGCTGTGGTCTTGAGCTGGCCGGACAGGGCTACCGCGGTATCCTGCGAACCGATCAGGGCAAACAGGTTGTGCCCCGGCGTGAACTGGACCTGGGTCAGGCCGCTGAGCTGGCGCGCGAAAGCGGCAGCGAATTGCGGGTGGGCATTGATGCCGGTGCCCACTGCGGTGCCGCCCTGGGCCAGCGCCTGCAGGCTTGGCAGGGTGGCTTCGATGTGCGCCTTGGCACCTTCGATCTGCGCTGCCCAACCGTCCAGCACCTGGCTCAGGCGCACGGGCATTGCATCCATCAGGTGGGTACGGCCGGTTTTCACGTACTGATGCACCTGCCTGGACTTGGCCTCGATCACCTGCACCAGGTGCGCCAGGGCAGGTAACAGCTGCTCATGCACGGCGAGGGCAGCGCTGGCGTGAATGGTGGTGGGAATGATGTCGTTGCTGCTCTGGCCGCAATTGACGTGGTCGTTGGCATTGACCGGCTCGCCGAGCACACGGCTGGCCAGGGTGGCGATCACCTCGTTCGCGTTCATGTTCGAGCTGGTGCCCGAGCCTGTCTGAAACACGTCGACCGGGAAGTGCTGGATGTAGTCCTGCGCCAGCAGCTGTTCCACCGCCTTGACGATGGCCTGCCCCTGGCCGGCGGACAGTTGCTCCAGCTCTACGTTGGCCTTGGCCGCAGCCGCTTTGGCCAGCAGCAAGGCTCGAATGAACTGGGCCGGCATGCGCTGGCCGCTGATCGGGAAATTGTCGACCGCGCGCTGGGTCTGGGCGCCATACAGGGCTTGGGCCGGCACCTGCAATTCACCCATGCTGTCGCGCTCGATACGGGTATCACTCATCATCAAATCCTTGCATCAGTTCATCGGGAGAAATCGACGGCAGCAGGCTGCAGTTCGCCAACTGAATGGCGTAGGGCTGCCAACGCTGGTTCTGGGCCTGGCGGTCGAGGTTGCGCAGGTCCAGCAACGGCCGCCAGGCCTGGTCCAGGCACAGGCAGCGCCAGTGCCAGGGCAACATGCGGTCGCAGGCGGTGTCGAGCAGCAGGCGGAAGGAGGTCAACGCCACCGTCCATGGCGAGGTTTCGGTACAGCACACCAGGTAACGGCCTTCGGCCAGGTAGTGCTCGATCAGGCGCGGCTCGTCAGGTTCGAGCGCGCAGCGGATCCGGCGGCTGAGCCAGCGCCAGTTTTCCAGGTAGGGCATTTCGCGGAGGACGGAATTCATGAACATCATCGCCGAGTTACTGGATAATGATATTCATTATTAATTGATAAATAGAATCACTTCAAGGGGAGCTGATGAAAGAAAAAACCCGGCGCGAGGGCCGGGTCTTCTATTCCACTGAAATTCTTTATTGCCGGTACCGGCCTCTTCGCGGGCTTGCCCGCTCCCACAGGGGATTGCATAGGCTTCAAGCTGTGGGAGCGGGCGAGCCCGCGAATGGGCCGGTACAGGCAATGAATCAGCTACCTGCCACAGTCATCCGCTCGATCAGCACCGACCCGGTGTGGATATTGCTGCGGGTTTCAAGATCGCTGCCAATCGCGACAATCTGCTGGAACATATCCTTCATGTTGCCGGCAATCGTCACTTCCTGCACCGCATGCTGGATTTCACCATTCTCGACCCAGAAACCCGCTGCCCCACGGGAGTAATCACCCGTCACCATGTTCAGGCCATGGCCCATCAGCTCGGTCACCAAAAGCCCACGCCCCATACGCCGGATCAGGGCAGCCTGGTCCTCGACGCCGTGGCTGACGAACAGGTTGTGTACACCCCCCGCGTTGGCCGTGCTGGGCAAGCCCAGCTTGCGCCCCGAATAGGTACCCAGCAGATACGACACCAGCTCGCCTTTGTCGACGAACGGTTTGGCGTAGGTCGCCAGGCCGTCGGCGTCGAACGCTGCACTGGCCAGCGCGCGGGGAATGTGCGGGCGCTCGTCGAGGGTCAGCCAGGACGGGAACAGGCGCTGGCCGATGCTGCCTTCGAGGAACGACGACTTGCGGTACAGATTGCCGCCGGAAATCGCCGACAGGAAGCTGCCGAACAAACCGCCTGCCAGTTCTGCGGAAAACAGCACCGGCACTTCGCAGGTTGGCACCGGGCGCGCGCCGAGGCGGCTGGCGGCCCGCTGCGCGGCCCGCACACCAATGCTGCGCGGGTCGGCCAGCAGGTTGCCCTGGCGGTTGACGTCATACCAGTAATCGCGCTGCATCTGCCCGTCGCCTTCAGCGATCATCACGCAGCTCAGGCTGTGCCGGGTCGAGGCGTAAGCACCGATGAACCCGTGGCTGTTGCCATACACGCGGCAGCCCTGGTGGGTGTTGAGGGTGGTGCCATCGGCATTGAGGATGCGCGGGTCGGCATCGAACGCCGCCGCTTCGCACGCCAAGGCCATCTCGATGGCTTTCTCGGGCTCGAGAGCCCAGTCGTGATACAGGTCCAGGTCCGGAATTTCCCGGGCCATCAACGCCGCGTCCGCCAGGCCCGAACAGTCGTCCTCGGAGGTGTGCCTGGCAATGGCCAGCGCTGCCGCGACGGTTTCCCGGATCGCCTCCGGGCCACTGGCCGAGGTACTGGCCGAGCCTTTGCGCTGGCCAACATAGAGGGTGATGCCAAAGCCCTGGTCGCGGTTGAATTCAACCGTTTCGACCTCGCGCTGACGTACCGTGGTGGACAGGCCCTGCTCCAGCGACACGGCCACTTCGCAGGCACTGGCCCCTTGGCGGCGCGCTTCGGCGATGATCGCCTCGACCTGCTCTTGCAATGCTGGCAGGTCTTTCGGACCTACGCTCTGGACTGCACTCATGGTTCTCTCCACTCAAATTCTGCGTTCGGCGAGGGTCATTCTACGACCGGGCCGGACAAGCGGCCCCCGACTGGTTATCATGGCGGCGATTTCTAGCGGACTGCCACCATGGTTGATTCAAACGACGACGCCTTCGACGGCGAAAAAAGCAAAACCCAGATCAAGCGCGAGCTGCATGCGCTGGTCGAACTCGGCGAGCGCCTGACTACGCTCAAGGCCGATACCCTGGCCCGCCTGCCGTTGACCGACGAGCTGCGCAAGGCCCTGGCCGAGGCCAGCAAGCACACGGCTCATGGTGCGCGTAAACGCCACATGTCGTTCGTCGGCAAGCTGATGCGCGTGCAGGACCTGGATGCCATCCATGCCCTGCTCGAGCAGATGGACAGCTCGACTCGCCAGTACAACGAACGCTTCCACGGCCTGGAACGCTGGCGCGACCGGTTGATCGACGGTAACGACGAAGACCTTGAACGCTTCGTCAACGAATACCCCGACACCGATCGCCAGCAACTGCGTTCGCTGGTGCGCCATGCCCAGCACGAGAAGGCGCGGAACAAACCGCCGGCCGCCGCGCGCAAGGTGTTCAAGTACATCCGCGACCTCGACGAGTTGCAGCGCGGGTTGCGCTGACAGGCTGAGGCCCTGCGGGAGCGGGCGTTCCCGCGAAGCAGGCGACGCGGTGCCCGGCACCGGCTTCGCCGGTGTTCGCGGGCAAGCCCGCCCCCACAATGGCCCCAAAGGCCATCACGCGCCGGTACCGCCCACGGTGATCGCATCCAGCTTCAGGGTCGGCTGCCCAACCCCGACCGGCACCGATTGCCCGTCCTTGCCGCACGTCCCTACCCCGCTGTCCAGCGCCAGGTCGTTGCCGACCATCGACACCCGGCTCATCGCCTCCGGACCATTGCCAATCAAGGTCGCGCCCTTCACCGGTGCGGTAATCTTGCCGTCTTCGATCAGGTAGGCCTCGCTGGTCGAAAACACGAACTTGCCGCTGGTGATGTCCACCTGGCCACCCCCGAGGTTGGCGCAGTAGATGCCCTTCTTCACCGAGGCGATGATTTCCTGCGGGTCGCTTTCGCCGGCACGCATGTAGGTGTTGGTCATGCGTGGCATCGGCAGGTGAGCGTAGGATTCGCGGCGACCATTGCCGGTCACTGCCATGCCCATCAGCCGCGCGTTCAGCTTGTCCTGCATGTAGCCCTTGAGCACACCGTTCTCGATCAGGGTGGTGCACTCGGTCGGCGTACCTTCGTCATCCACGCTCAGCGAACCGCGGCGGCCTTCCAGGGTGCCGTCATCGACGATGGTGCACAGGCTCGACGCCACTTTCTCGCCAACCCGGCCACTGAACGCCGAGCTGCCCTTGCGGTTGAAGTCACCTTCCAGGCCATGGCCGACCGCCTCGTGCAGCAGCACGCCCGACCATCCCGAGCCCAGCACCACTGGCAAGGTACCGGCCGGCGCCGGGATCGCTTCGAGGTTCACCAGGGCCTGGCGCAGCGCCTCACGGGCGTAGCCCATGACCCGCTCTTCGGTGAAGAAACGGTAGTCGGTACGCCCGCCACCACCCTGCCCGCCGCGTTCGCGACGGCCGTTCTGCTCAACGATGACGCTCACATTGAAACGCACCAGCGGCCGCACATCTGCAGCCAGGCTGCCGTCCGCTGCAGCGATGAGGATGCGCTCCCAGACCCCGGCCATGCTCACGCTGACCTGCTGGATACGCGGGTCAAGCGCGCGGGTCGCGGCATCGACACGCTTCAGCAACTCGACCTTTTCGGCACGGCTGAGTACATCGAGCGGGTTGTCCGCCGCATACAGCGCGATCACTGACGGGCTGCGGAAGGCCTGCACGGTGCCGTTCTGCCCGGCGCGGGAAATCGAACGCGCGGCGCGCGCGGCCGACGTCAGCGCTTCAAGGTTGATGGCATTGCTGTAGGCGAAGCCGGTCTTTTCACCGGACTGGGCACGCACGCCCACGCCTTGGTCCAGGTTGAAGCTGCCCTCTTTGACGATGCCGTCTTCCAGCGCCCAGGTTTCCGAAATCTGGCCCTGGAAATACAGGTCGGCAGCGTCGATGCCGGGGCCGGCCAATTCACCGAGCACGCTTTGCAGGCTGTCCAGGGTCAAGCCGCCTGGGGCCAGGAGCTGCTCACTGACGGTGGATAACATCTGGCTCATAGTCACTCCAAGGTGGGCGCAGGCCGCAATGCGTCCTGCGAAAAAAAGCGCCGGTGCGATACCACCGGCATGCGCGCCCGGATGGACGCCTGTTCTTCAATGTCGCGCTCGGCAAGCAATACCGCTTCGCCTTGCGCCTGTTGTGCCACGATCCGCCCCCAAGGGTCGACGATCGCCGCATGGCCATGGGTTTCCCGTGGGCCTGGGTGGGTACCGCCCTGCGCTGCCGCCAACAGGTAGCACTGGGTCTCGATGGCCCGGGCGCGCACCAGCACGTCCCAGTGTGCTGCGCCGGTTACCGCAGTGAAGGCCGCCGGTGCGCTGATCAGTTCCGCGCCAGCGGCACGCAACGCGCTGTACAACTCTGGGAAGCGCAAGTCGTAACATACGCTCAACCCCAACCGCCCGACCGGCGTGTCCGCCACCACCACGTGTGCGCCATGGGCAAAATCATCCGATTCACGGTAGCGGCCGCGGTTATCGGCAACGTCCACGTCGAACAAGTGCAGCTTGTCATAGCGCGCAGCCACTTCACCGTGCTCATCGATCAGCAGCGAGCAGGCATGTGCCTTTGCGTCGGGCTGGCCGACCGGTGGCAAGGGCATGGTACCGGCGACTATCCATAACCTGAGGTCGCGGGCGGTACGTTTCAACCATGGCAGGATAGGCCCGTTCCCCGATGCCTCGGCTCGGCCGATGGCAGCGGCGTCCTTGCGGCCCATGGCAGCGAAGTTTTCCGGCAGCACCGCCAGCCGCGCACCACCCTGTGCAGCCTGCTCCAGCAAGGCACCGGCACGCTGCAGGTTGGCCAGCACGTCGTCCTGGCTGACCATCTGGATCACCGCTGCCTTCATGGGCACTCCTGGCACTATTTCTCGAAGGGTTTCACAAAGGTGATTCTAGGCTCTTTCCACGGCCCTTCGACACGGTAATGCACGCTGGCAAAACGCGAGACGCGGTCACCGATCAGCCGGTCGACCAGGAACAACGCCCCGCCCACGGCTGGCGCCCCCACGATCAACGCGGCCAGCGGCAGGTTGTTGGTCACCGGCAGGCTCACCTGCAGGTTGGCATTGACCTGGTCACGTACCAGGTCCAACGTGCCCTCCAGCTCGAAGCTGCTCGACGGGCCGGTCATGGTGATCGGTTCGCGGGTCACGTACACGCCATTGCTGGCCGCCAGCAGGCCTTTGACACGGTCATAGGCCAGGCCTTTGTCGAATAGGTCGGAGAAGTCCAACCGCAGGCGTCGGCCAATCGAATTGAAGTTGAGCAGGCCAAAGACCCGCAACGCCTGGGCACTGCCATCGACCTCGACGAACTGGCCAGACCGCAACGCCGCGTCCATGCTGCCCGAGAAGCGCGTCAGGCTGACGGCAGCCGGCGAGCCTGGCCAGCGGCCGTCCACGTCCAGGCGGAAGTCGCGGCTGGTGACGGTCGGGGCAAAGCCCCAGGCCTTGAGCACGTCGCCCAGGTTCTTGCCTTGCAGGCGGCCTTTGTACCAGCTGCTGGTCTTGCCCGTTTCGCCCTCCCAGCCACCGCCACCGCCAATGCGCAGGCCCTTGAAGTCAAGAGCGATATCGCTGGCGGCAACCCCGCGTGCAGTGGGCCGCAGCTTGATCGAAGCGCTGCCGAACAGGTCGTCACCGCGGTACAGCTTGTCGATGCTCAGGTCCAGCGCCGGGACTTTGCGTGGGTCGAAGGTGGCAAGCGGGTCCGGCCCATCTTCGGCGCGCTCCTGGGCTTGTTTTTCCGCAGGGCTGGGCGCTGGCAGCCGCAGCGTCTGCAGGCGCACGACCATCGGCGCACCCTTGGCATCCGGCACGCGGGCATCGCCGATGACTTCCTGGCTGTCGAGGCGCAGGTCCCAGGCGGGGCCGCCTCGGCTCAACCGTACCAGGGCCTGGTTCAGCTCGGTGCCAAACGCCTTGAGCTGGCCAATGCTCAGGTCCACGCTTTGCAGCATCTGCCGCGCACTGCCACCTGGGTCGTCTCCGCCCAGCCGTGAGGCCTGCTGTTGCCAAGGGGCCAGGTCCAGCGTTTCCAGGCGCCCACGCACGCGCAGGCCCTGTGCAGCAGGCAATTGGGCGTCACCGGCGCCCAGCAACAACTCGCCCCGGCCTTGGCCGAGCTTGTCGGCCGGCGCGGCGTAGGCAGCACGGGCAAGGTCACCGTAGCCGGCGTCGAAACGCCGCTCCGGGCCCTGTAGCGTCATGCTGAAGCGGCTGTCGCGGGTTTCCGCGGCCGCCTTGCCGAATGGCGCTGGCAAATCGACCGCCAGCCCCTTGAGGTTGGAGTTGACGCTCAAACGATTGTCGCGGCTGCCCAGGCTCAGTTGCAACTGGTAAGGCAGGTCGCCGGAAGCCGGCAGGGCTTGCTTGAACTGCAGCCAGTCGGTCAACGCCTTGAGCGCTACCTGGCCATTGGCATCGATGCGGGTCTGCATCTGCCCGGGTTGGCCCTCGGCCGTTATCTGCGCCGTGACGGGCTTGCCGAAGGCCTGCAGGCTGATGCCCTTGCCGCTGAGGCCTTTGTCGAAATCGAAGCTGAAGTCACCTTTCAAGCGGCTCAGCTCAAGTGTGGGCGGGGCGACCTTCAGGCGCGCGTCATGGGTGGCGAAGTCTACCTGCACTTTGGGCCGCTGCCCGTGAGCCAGCGGGATATCGAGCTTGAGCTTACCCTTCAGCGGCCCTTCACCCTCCCAATCGGCGAAGATCTCACCGGTGCCGATAGGCGCTTGCTTGAGGATCTTCAGGCCATCACCCAGGCTGCCATCGAAATTGCCCGTCAGGAACAGGTGGCTCTGCTGGCCCTCGTCGACATGCGGGATGTCGACGTCGACGTCACTGACCTGGGTGTCCAGCAGCACCCCTCGCCGGGCCTTGACCCGCACGCCGCTGTCCTCGATGAAGACGTCGCCATCCACATGCTGGACTTGCGGCCAGCCCGGCTGGAAGTCCAGTGCGGCGTCATGCACCTTGAAGAACAGGCTGATACTGCGTGCCTCTGGCGCCGCGCCATGGTTCAGCGAGCCCTGGTACTGGAAATAGCCTTCGTCCACCGCGCCCTTGACGATGGCGCTGCGCAGCCACTCGTCGAGGGCCGGGCTGAGCACTTCGGGCAGATACTTGGCGGTATAACGGCCATCGCCGTCGGTCAGGCCGACGCGCAGGTCCATGTAGTCCTCGCGGCCTTCCTCGAACAGCAGGCGAATCAGGAAATCGCCGGCAATCTTGCCTTCTTCGCCCAGCACCTTCAGGTAGGGCGCGACAAGGGTGAAGCCCTGCTTGTCCAGCACCCAGGTCAGGCGCGCGTTGGCCTTCTGGTAGTGCCAGGGTTTGGCGAAGATCGGGTACAAGTGCAGCATGAAGGCTTCAGTGTCCAGGCGCAGCTCGCCGTGGCCCAGGTCGCCACTGATACTGCCGCTGACGTTACCCGCAGCCGGGGCACTGTGATAAGCATTGAAACCGACCTTGTCCAGGTTGGCCTCGAACTGCAGGCGCTGGTCGCCTTCGGCCTTGGGCCGGGCCTGCAGCCGCACGTTGCGCAGACCACCGGTCACCTTCAGGCCAGTGACCGCCGCCATGGCTGCGTCGGGTAGCGGTGCCAGGGCCTCGATCAGCGGGCTCAGGGGCGTGAGGTCGAGCCGGTCGGCCTGCACCTGCCAGCTCTCATCGGCCGCCTGCTCACCGGGGCGCTGCTGCACCCGCAGGTGCGTCTCCCAACGGCTTTTACCGAGGTCCATGGCCAGCGAGTCGACCACAACGTCGAAGCCCTGGTCGCGACGCTGGAACCAGGCGCCCATGGCCAGGTTGCTCAACATGGCGGCCTTGCGCCCGCTGTAGGCGCCTTTGAGCTCAGGGGCATTGAGCCGCACCACGGCCTTCTGCAACTGCCCCTTGCCCCAATCGACCCAGAACTCGCCGCCTGCACGCAGTGCGTCGGCATGCCATTGGCCCAGCAGGCTGGGCGGCAACCACTGCGACCAGTCGCTTTGCGGCAGGCTCAGGTAGGCCTCGACCTGGCCGTCACGCCAAGCCTCGGCAGAAACACGACTGCGCAGGTTCATCGCCAGGGGCTGGCCATCGGGCAGCGTCGCCCGCAGGTCCAGGGCCTGCCGCGAGGGGCCGGCCTGCAAGCCGGCACTCACATACGTCAGGGTCAGCGGGTCACGCTGCCACGGGTGCACGGTGACCTGGCTGTCGAACACATCGACGCGGCCCAGTTGGCGCAGGCGCTGCAGCAACTCGGCAGGGTTCAGCGGCGTATCGTCCTGCTGCGGCAGGCCCTCAAGGTTCCAGGCGCCCTGCCCGTTCTCGCGCACGATCAATTGCAGGCCACCGAGCTGGATACGCGACAGGCGCACCTCACGCGCCAGCAGGCTGGCCCATACATCAGGCACGACCATGACCTCATCCAGGCGCAACGCCTTGGCACCTTCGCCCAGTTGCAGGTCGCGCACCCGCAATACCGGCGCCAGGCCGCTCCAGCGCCCCTCCAGGGCGCCCACATGTACCGGCATGCCAAGCGCTTGCTCGGCCTTGCTCTGCACGTCGGCACGGTACTCGGCTACCAGGGGTATCAATGCACGGCCGAGGCTGACATACAGCGCCACCAATACCGCCAACAAGGCGCATATGCCCAGCCCCCAACGGGTCAAGGCAACAAGAACGCGGGTCAGACGTCCCATGGCCGTGGCCCTCCAAGTCGTTTATCCATGATGGCCCGTCGCACGGGTTTCGCCAGCGCGACGAGGCAGCGACGTGTTGCTGAGGGCCTCAGAGCAGCACCACGTCGTATTGTTCCTGCGAATACATCGACTCGACCTGGAAGCGAATGGTTCTACCGATGAAGGCTTCCAGTTCGGCAACGTTGCCCGACTCTTCGTCCAGCAGGCGGTCAACCACCTTCTGGTTGGCCAGCACACGGTAGCCTTCGGCCTGGTAAGCACGGGCCTCACGCAGGATCTCGCGGAAAATTTCGTAACAGATGGTCTCGGGGGTTTTCAGCTTGCCACGCCCCTGGCAAGCCAGGCAGGGCTCGCACAGCACCTGCTCCAGGCTTTCGCGCGTGCGCTTGCGGGTCATCTGCACCAGGCCCAGCTCAGTGATGCCGATGATGTTGGTCTTGGCATGGTCGCGTTCCAGCTGTTTTTCCAGGGTGCGCAGAACCTGGCGCTGGTGCTCTTCATCTTCCATGTCGATGAAGTCGATGATGATGATGCCGCCGATGTTGCGCAGGCGCAGCTGCCGGGCGATGGCGGTAGCGGCCTCGAGGTTGGTCTTGAAGATGGTTTCTTCAAGGTTGCGATGCCCAACGAAAGCCCCGGTGTTGACGTCGATGGTGGTCATCGCCTCGGCCGGGTCGACCACCAGATAGCCACCCGACTTGAGCGGCACCTTGCGCTCCAGCGCGCGCTGTATTTCGTCCTCGACGCCATACAGATCGAAGATCGGCCGCTCGCCAGGGTAGTGTTCGAGGCGGTCGGCGATTTCCGGCATGAGTTCGCTCACGAACTGCATGGTTTTCTGGAAGGTTTCCCGCGAGTCGATGCGGATCTTCTCGATCTTCGGGTTGACCAGGTCCCGCAGGGTTCGCAGGGCCAGGCCCAGGTCTTCGTAGATGACCGTCGGTGCACCGCAGGTCTTGATCTGGCTGCCGATCTGCTCCCACAGGCGGCGCAGGTAGCGGATGTCCTGCAGGATTTCCTCGGCCCGCGCGCCTTCGGCGGCAGTGCGCAGGATGAACCCGCCGGCATCCTTGATGTTCTCGCTCTCCATGCAGTTGCTGACCACCTGCTTGAGGCGCTCACGCTCGGCTTCATCTTCGATCTTCAGGGAAATGCCAACGTGGCTGCTGCGCGGCATGTACACCAGATAACGCGAAGGGATCGACAACTGCGTGGTCAGGCGCGCGCCTTTGGTGCCAATCGGGTCCTTGGTCACTTGTACCACCAGCGCCTGGCCCTCGTGCACCAGCGCCGTGATGTTCTCGACCGCCGAGCCTTCGCGCTGGGAAATTTCCGAAGCATGGATGAACGCCGCGCGTTCCAGGCCAATGTCGACGAAGGCGGCCTGCATGCCTGGCAGCACACGCACCACCTTGCCCTTGTAGATATTGCCGACGATGCCACGGCGCTGAGTGCGCTCGACGTGCACTTCCTGCAGCACCCCGTTTTCCACCACCGCCACGCGTGACTCCATCGGGGTGATGTTGATCAGGATCTCTTCACTCATGGCAGGCTCTCGTCAATAGTTTCTTGTAATGATGGATGGCGAAGGCAGAGCTGGCTACCGCGGGTTTGTTACCTCTGTTGCAGGCACGAGCGGCTGCCAGCAGGCAATGCCAAACTGGCCGAGCAATTCTGCGGTTTCACACAGCGGCAAACCGACCACTGCCGAATAGCTGCCGGCCAGGCCGGTGACGAACACCGCACCCAGGCCCTGGATGGCATAACCGCCTGCCTTGTCCGCCGGCTCGCCGCTGGCCCAGTAACGTTGCGCTTCGTCGGCACCGATCGGGCGAAAATGCACGCTGCTGGCCACGCACAGGCTGCGCACGCGCAGGCCATCGGTCAAAGCGACGGCGGTCAGCACCTGGTGCTCGCGGCCAGCCAGATCAGCCAGCATGGCCAAGGCATCTTCGCGGCTTTGCGGTTTACCCAGAATACGCCCCTCGAGCACCACTGCCGTGTCTGCACCAAGCACCACAGCACGGCGCTCGGGGGCCGTGGCGTTGTCGGGGTGGGCGAGGCAGGCCAGGCCGGCGGCAGCCTTGGCCCGGGCCAGACGCTCGACGTAAGCCTGGGCGCTTTCATCGGCCAGCGGGGTTTCGTCGATGGGGGCGCTGATGACGCTGAACGGCACGCCGATCTGGGTCAGCAATTCACGGCGGCGAGGCGAGCCGGAGGCCAGGTAAAGCGGGTTCATGCAGACATCTCCCTGTCAGCGGCGCATCGCCGTCAGTTGATACGCAAGCGGCGACGCAGGTCGCGCAGGGCGAAACTGATCCACGGCCAGAGCAAGGCGCTGATCACCGCCGACCAGACCAGTGCCAGGGTGGGCAGACGGTTGCCGGTCAGGGCGCTAAGCCACAGCTGGATCAGCTGGGCAATGCCGAAGATCACCAGAATGACCAGGCTTTGCTGCCACATGGGGAACATGCGCAGGCGCTGCTGCAAGGACAGCACCAGGAAGGTGATCAGGGTAAGGATCAGTGCGTTCTGCCCGAGCAAGGTGCCGTACAGCACATCCTCGGCCAGACCCAGCACGAACGCTGTGGTCATGCCCACCTTGTGCGGCATGGCCAGGGTCCAGAACGAAACCAGCAAGGCCAGCCACATGGGCCGGAACACTTCCATGAACTGCGGCATGGGCGAGACGCTGAGCAGCAGGCCGATGGCGAAAGTCAGCCAGATCACCCAGCCGTTGTTGCGGCGCGATGCAGCCATCATTGTCTCCGGGTGTGGGCGGGGGCAGCCGGCGCTGCCGCCGGGGCAGCACTTGGGGCC
>NZ_DKJF01000003.1:12500-32577 GCF_002454615.1 Pseudomonas sp. UBA6699 | reverse complement strand
GTTCCGATCTAGTTCAGATGTGATCCGCCTGATCCTCAGCGGCTGCTCGAACAAGGAAGTGGCCGGCAAGCTGAGTATCTCGGCAGAGACCGTCAAGGTCCACCGCCGGCATGTCTACGCGAAGCTGAATATAAAATCGCCGCAAGAACTGTTTTCGCTTTTCCACAATGCCCAGGTGGAAAGCGTTTGAGTGTGAGCTAGCACTCCAAAGGTGCAGCGGGTGAACCTAGGCCGTGTCAAACAATCATCCGATGCCGGGCGATCGTTCCCATTCGTGAGCGGCTGCAATGGGTCGATAACGGCCCTTCACGATCATGGATATCGTCATGCCGACCTCTTCGTTATATTAGGCCTGATAAGCCACAGGTCATCCGAACCTATTGCAGCGTTGAGCGATGTGAAATTGACCGAGCCGGTATAGATGCCCTCCTCCAGCCGCTGGTGCTAACAGGAGTTGGCCGACAGCACCCGCGCCGCGGTTGAGGCATTCATCGCGGCAGGCGCTACGGCCAAGACCGTGCGTAGCTACCAGAGCGCCCGACTGTCTTATCTCCAACCCTATGCAAGATAACCCAGCAACAATTGCCGCACATTTTCCACTAGCACAGACTCCCCCTTACGCGGAGGAAGTAGCAGGAACCTGGCTTGCGCCAATTCAGGTAGGCCAGCCCTGTAGGGCTCGACACCAAGCGGTATGGCACTCGCGTTTAGGCACGCAATGCCAAGCCCTGCCTTCAATGCCGATTGCAACCCCGCCACCCCTGAGGTCGAGTAAACGATCTCATATCCGACATGGTCGCGTTCCAACACTTGGCAACTGTATTCTGACAATCCGCATCCGCTGATTGCGAGCAGTGGTAGCGGCTGCCCAGGCTCAGGAACCCAGCCAGAAGCGGCTACCCATTGCAGTGGTTCCCGCCTCACCTCAAAGGTGCTGGATGTGAACACGCGCTCGTTGAAACGCATTGCCAAGCCAATGTCCAGGTAGTCACTTGCATGGTCAATTTCCAGACTCTTTTTCATCACCACATGAAGTCGAAGCCGTGGATGCCATTCACGTAACTTTTTCAGCAGTCCGGCAATGTCGTCAGGGCGGAAGTAATCGGTTATCGCCAAGCGTATCTCACCTCGAATTGTTCGCCTCGAACATCAGACAGCGCCCGCTCCCCCAGGGTGAGGATCTGCTTGGCGTGGCGCAAAAGTCGCTCACCCGCAGGGGTGGGGTGAACACCTTGCTTGCTTCTAATGAGCAACTCGACTCCGATAGCATCTTCCAGCTTCCGCAGTTGTTCACTGATGGCGGAGGTTGAGCGAAACAGAGCCGGAGCGGCAGCAGAGATACTGCCTGCGTTACAGACTGCTACGTAGACGTAGAGCTGGGTGAGATCGAAGTGGTACATGCAAGTTCCGGATAAACAGGAAGATGAACACTGATTTTCCCGCTTTTTAGGATGATGTTCAAAGGCTAAGTTACTAGTACATCACTGACGAGGATTACTGAAATGCCTGGTATCACCCTAACCCTACCTGGTGCGCCTGATGCTGCCTTAGCGTCCCGACTCAGCCACGAGTTGACTGAACTGACTGCACGCGTTCTGGACAAGCAGCCATCACAAACGATGGTGATCGTTGGGTTCGTTGATCCTAGTTTGTGGTTTATCGACAGTAAATCGCTTGAGAGCTTGGGGCAAAATAGCTTTCGCCTGGAGATCACGATTACCGACGAGACGACCACAGTGGCGCAAAAACGGCGCTATCAGCGAGAGTCGTATGATTTGCTCTCAGAGCGCATTGGGAATGTGCACCCTCATTCGAACGTCCACATCATAGACGTGCGTGCTACGGCCTATGGCTATGGCGGCGTGCCGCAAGCGGAGAAACTATGGGGATGAAAAAAGATAATCCTCCGCCCAGCTTACCTTGCGTAAGCTAGGCCGGCACCCACTGATGCGGCAGCAATTGCCCGATCTCACTCGCCCGCTGTGATGGCAGGCGCGTGAGAACACCCTTCAGATACGCATACGGATTACGGCGTTACCAAACACCTATTTGATAGCTCGCAACGTTGCTGAAAGTGGTATGCGGACGGTTGCGAATGGCCGCTATGGGTAAATAGCAGCTATTCAGAGCAAGCCATTTAACCTGTGGATCCAGCCACTTCAACAGGAATTAAATCAGATCGGCCGGTATTCAACCGTCAGATGGTTGATTTCGTGAACTGGTTTGAGCCGTTCGCGAATGGTGTCAGCGTTCGCAGTTGCATCCCCAAGGACGCTTACGATAGCTGCATGGGCTTGTGGTCCAACTCGCCAGACATGCAAGTCCGTGATAGTGACATCCCCCTGTCTCTCAACCAGCTCGCGGATCTCCAAGGCGACGTGTTCATCTGTCTTATCCAGCAGTACTGCTGCGGAGGCCCCCATCAAGGTCCATGCCCAGCGCGCAATAACAATGGCGCCGACAATCCCCATGACCGGGTCCAGCCACACCCATCCGAGATACTGGCCGGCAAGCAATGCAGCAATAGCCAGAACGGAAGTCAGCGCGTCGGCAATGACGTGGACGTAGGCCGATTTCAGGTTGTTGTCGTTACCGTGGTGGGCGTGGGCATGGCTGTGATCGTGATCGTGATCGTGATCGTGATCGTGCCCATGACTATGCCCGTGACCTAGCAGCAGGGCACTGACAATGTTGACGATCAAACCGGCAATCGCGATGAGCGTCGCGGGGCCGAACTGAACTTCTGTTGGCTGCGTGAGGCGCATGACAGACTCAACGCCCATTCCCACTGAGACCATTCCGAGAATCAGCGCCGAGGCGAATCCGCCCAAATCTCCAACCTTACCGGTACCGAAACTGTAGCGCTGGCTGGATGCGTGGCGTTTTGCGTATACATAAGCTGCCGCTGTGATGCCCAATGCGCCGGCATGAGTTGCCATGTGAAAGCCATCAGCCAGTAACGCCATCGAGCCCGTGATATAGCCAGCAGTGATCTCACCAACCATCATCACAACGGTCAGCGCCACAACCCAGAGCGTACGTTTGGCATTTTCGTCATGTGCCGAGCCAAGGAACACATGATCGTGAGCGTAATTTATGTTCGTGCTAGACATTAGCCTGATCCTGGATGCGTTCACTTGGAGTAACGGCGAATCGCTTCAAGAAGCTCCTGAACGCCTTTGTTACGCTCTTCTTCGCTGAGAGCAGGATTCGCGACATGCTCCCGCGCGTGGTCTTCGATGATTTCATCCATCAAGCCATTGATAGCTCCACGAGTAGCGGCGACAAGGTGCAGTGTTTTCGCGCAATCGAGGTCCGACTCCAATGCCCGCTCAACGGCTTGGATTTGTCCGGCGATACGTTTCACACGTTTGAGCAGATCGTCTTTGTTCGCTGCAATGTGACTCATGGGATACCCCGCCCTACCTATACGCCCTGTATGATAGGTATACCCCCTATACGTATGCAAGGGTTAGCGGTTGGAAGGCTTACCTACACGTCCTTGGGGGTGTAGTGACTTCATTTTCGAGTGTAAATCGAGGGGTTTGAAGAGCCCTTCTCGCCGATGACTACCCCCTTGCGACAGTCATTCGCGACTGGCTACTACCGACACAAAGCTGCCCCCCACCAAAAGCGGATGGCTTATGACTTCATCTGCATGGCGATCGCCGAAGAAAACCTCAACGTGAAAATCGTCTGCGGGTTGCCAGGCCTTATCACCGGTTATGGGCCAAGCCACCAAGCGACCGACGACCTGGCGATCTTCCGCGCCATGCCAAACCTGATGATTGTCGATCCCTGCGATGCCCTGGAAATCGAACAAGCGGTGCCCGCGATTGCGGAAAACCAAGGACCGGTGTACATGCAGCCTGCTGCGTGGCAACGTGCCGCTGCTGCTGGACGAGTACGGCTATATGTTCGAGATAGGCAAGGCCAAGACGCTACGATCAAGCCCTTGGATGAACACACCATTCTCAGCGAGGCCCGAAATCCGGGCGTTTGGTGGTAACCGCCGAGAACCACTCGATTATCGGCGGTCTTGGCGAAGCGGTCGCAGGTTTGCTGCTGCGCAACGGAGTGACACCCACCTTCCGTCAAATTGCCCTGCCGGATGCTTTCCTGGATGCCGGCGCATTGCCAACGTTGCATGATCGATACGGTATCTCTACAGAGGCGGTTTGCGCTCAGGTTAAAAGCTGGATGTGACGACGCAAAGGGGGCTCAGCCCTAATGCCTGTCCGTTAAGCGTTACTGGGGCTGCTTTGCAGCCCTTCGCGGGCACGCCCGCTCCCACATGTTTGGTGCTGAACTCAAGAACTGCGCGACCTCCTGTGGGAGCGGGCGTGCCCGCGAAGGGTCGCAAAGCGGCCCCAAATTACTTAATGGAATGGCATTAGGCTCAGCCCTCCCGTATTGATCCCTTCAGAACATGGCTGTGCCCCCAACGAACGAGGCGCTGTCAGCGCACGATCACCCTGGCTGCGGCTTTATTCCATAGCTACCGTTCAACGTGTAATGGATTTGCAGCTATTCAGATAGTTACAAGCCATGAGCGCACCGATTACGGCGTGCATGGAGGCCACTCCTCTCATGCGATCCATTTTAAAAGGTGAGGCTATTTCACTTCATTAGCGAAGCGCCCGATAGCCTCCACGACTTGCTTTGCCCCCTGTTGGATCTCGAGGATAACAGTACCCGCCTGATTGGCCAGTACCAGGCCTTCCTCGGCTTTCGCCCGACTGCTGAACATCTCGGCGACGGCTTTAGTAGCGAGCGCCTGGTTTTGCTGAACAACGTGCATAATCTCTCCGGTCGCTAAGCTCGTATGGCCTGCGAGTTTTCGGACTTCATCAGCAACTACAGCGAAGCCCCGCCCCTGTTCTCCGGCACGTGCTGCTTCAATCGCCGCTTTCAAGGCAAGAAGGTTGGTCTGCATAAGTACCCGTGAGTTGTCGTGGGTCAGCAGGAATTTGCTACCGGTCACGGTCCCCGTGCCGCCAAGAAAGGTGAGCTGCATGGTTCAAGGCTCCCACTGCTCGGCGACATCGGGGTGCACCGCGAGCACGCTGCAGGGTGGGTGGCTGACAATCTGCTCGGTGGTATCGCCCAACAGCTTGTCCAGCCCCCTTTGGGCTGCACGACCCCCATCACCAGCGCATCGATACCCAGCGCAACCACCTGTTCACGGATGACCTGCACCGGGCCGCCTTCCATGAAATGCCTGCACTCCGGCGCAACGCCCTCAGCGTCGGCCAAGGCGTCGAAGGGTTCCTGCTGCGCTCCACGCATCTCTTCCAGCCAAGCTTGGGTAACATTGGTGTCCGCGGCAAACACGCCGGCCAGGTTGTAGGCCGACAACAGGTGCAACGACGCGTCGCACTGCAGCGCCCACACATGATCGGCGTCACCCTGTTCGTCCGTGAGTCAACGGAACTGGTGGTCGCCGTTCTCCCTTCGTTCGGTTTCAGCTGGTTGTTGCCCCGCTTGCCACGTTTCCAGCAATTACAGCCGCATATCAGCGTCCGGCTGCAGCCCAGTCTCGCGCTATCTAACCTGGCGCGGGAATCTGTCGACGTCGGGATCCGCATGGGCAAGGGCGACTGGGATGGGGTGGAGCAGCACTTGCTCTTTCATGACGAGACGCTGGTGGTTGCCGCCCCGCACTTCAACGGTGGGGTGCATCCTCAGACCCCTGAAGAGATCATCGGCAGCAACATAATTTTCAACATGGAATCTTGGCAACCTTGGTGTCGAGCCGCTGGGCTGGATAGGGAAGTGCCGCGCATCGGCCTGTGCAGCAACGACTCCAACTTGGTACTCCAAGCCGTACGTTTGGGCCAGGGGATCGCCCTGGAGCGCCGCAGCCTTGTGCACGACGCCATTCAACGAGGGGAGTTGGTGCAACTCTCCCCCGTGATCGCGCCCTATCCCTACCCCTATTGGCTGGTATTGCCCAACCGTGAGCGTTCGGAAACAAAGCAGCAAGTGTTCTCGAGTTGGCTGAAACACGAGGTCGCTGAATATCTGAACGAACAGGATCATGGCAGCAAGCAGCGTCGACCAGCCCACCTCACCCGCCCTGCCGAGCGCGATGCAAGCCTTTAAACCTTGACCGGCGTTCTGGTTTTCCAGAGTGACAGCAACACGCCGCCAATAAGTAGGCCAATTGTAACGCTTAAAGAAATTTCGGCAGGCACCTTGCCAACAATGTCGTGCAGGAATATTTTCGCGCCTATGAAAACCAGTACCAGCGCCAAGGCGTATTTGAGATAGGCGAAGCGGCTTATCATCGCAGCCAATGCAAAATACAGTGCGCGCAAACCGAGTATCGCGAAAATGTTCGACGTATAGACAATGAAGGGGTCCTGCGTGATGGCAAAGATCGCTGGCACACTGTCAACAGCGAACACCAAGTCGGCGCACTCAATCAGAATCAACGCGAGAAATAGCGGCGTCACCCATAATACCCGCCTGCCGGAGGCATCAGGGATACGAACCAGGAAGTGCTGACCGTGCAACTCGTCAGTCACACGTAGATGACTGCGTAGGTACTTGACGAAGCGATTGTTTTCCAGATCGGGCTCATGATCCACGCGAGCGAACA
Organism: Pseudomonas sp. UBA6699; assembly: GCF_002454615.1. NCBI lineage: Bacteria > Pseudomonadati > Pseudomonadota > Gammaproteobacteria > Pseudomonadales > Pseudomonadaceae > Pseudomonas > Pseudomonas sp. UBA6699. Next base: position 25,973 of record NZ_DKJF01000003.1, on the reverse strand, counting down.
GCATTTTCACACCCGTGAATACCAGGAAGGCGCCGAAGATGTAAAGAATCCAACTGAACTGCGTAATCAGCGCGGCGCCCAGGCCTATCATGATGGCCCTCAATACAATGACCCCCATGATCCCCCAGAACAGCACTCTGTGCTGGAATTCTCTGGGAATGGCAAGAAAACTGAAAATGAGGGCAATAACGAACACGTTGTCCATGGACAACGACTTCTCGATCAGAAAGCCAGTCACATAGTCCATGCTTGCGTCGCTGCCTTTCTGGAAATAGACCCAGACAGCAAATAGCAGGCCCATGCTGATGTAGCCAGCCGACAGGAGCAGGCTTTCCTTGACACCGATTTCTCGATTCCCACGATGGAGAACCCCTAGGTCAAGCGCCAGCAGCGTCAACACGACAGCGAAAAATGAAAGCCACAGCCAGAGATCAGTGCCAAGCACGTCTTGGGAGAGATACGCATTAAGGGCAGACATGAGCCCCTCCTATATAGTCGTAGTTTAACAACTATGACTCCGACATGGCGGCTACTTACCGTCAGAGGGGCCCGGCGTCACACCATCAGAATTTATCCAGTGCAAAAATGTTGCAAGGGCGAAAATTTTGCTATTTGTTTCTTCTGTGACTTCAGTTTCCGAACGCTACGACAATGGCACTCAATACCAGACACAAGCTCGCCACAACCGTCAAACGTACCCGCATAGGCATATACCAGCCTGGCATGAAGTTGGCCAGTTTACGGTCTTGCCAAAGGTGCACGGTAAATCCTGAAGCCAGTACCCAACAGCCCCATGACACCGGTAACAACATGGCAACCCAGCCGATCAGGGCTGGCATGACACTCCACACAAGCCGCTGTTGTCGCTCAATAGCAGGCAAGGCCGGCAACGTCATCGCGAACCCCCAATGCAGGGCCCCGACAAAACTCAGTATCACGGCCCCATAGCCAACCAACGCTTCAGCCAGGTTATCTCGATACTCACCGCCAAAACAAACCAGCAGTGCCAGACCCAGAAATGGAAGCAAGCCACCGTAGCCCAGGAGCGTAAAGCGGCTCGGAGATAACGTATCGAACACTGAACCCATGGGTGCGCCCTCCTCCACGGCTCAAAACCAAATTTCAGCTGTGTCGGCCAATCAGCGTGAGGAATTCATGCCGCGTGGTCGGGGAGTCTCTGAACTCGCCTAGCATGACCGAGGAAATCATCACCGAGTTCTGCTTTTCTACACCACGCATCATCATGCACATGTGCTTGGCTTCGATAACCACCCCAACCCCTGCCGCATCGGTCACTTCCTGCATGGCACAGGCAATCTGCCTGGTCAGGTTTTCCTGAATCTGCAAACGGCGGGCAAACATGTCCACCAAGCGCGCTACTTTGGAAAGCCCTAGTACTCGCCCTGTTGGCAGGTACGCGACATGTGCCTTCCCAATAAACGGCAACATGTGGTGCTCGCATAACGAGTACAGTTCAATGTCGCGAACGATAACCATCTCGTCGTTCTGGCTTTCGAACAGCGCCCCGTTGACGATTTCACTCAAGCTCTGGGTATAGCCATTGCATAGGTATTGCATCGCTTTGGCAGCACGCTGAGGCGTATCCAGAAGCCCTTCGCGCTGCGGGTTTTCACCCACGCCAACAAGGATTTCACGGTAGTGCTCGGCTAGCGAATGTGACATTTGGAGGCCTCACCTTTGCAACGTTGCCCGCCATCGGGATGGGGTAACCAGGCCAGACTTGGCCTCAAGCGACAGAACAATTTGTAAAGAACCGAAAGCACTGGACGCAACGGGCGCCACGCCAAGGGTGCTGCCCAAAGACCCAAACCAGCAGCACGCCAGGCCCACAGGGTCGCGTCCAAGCCGGTGACCCACTGCCCATTCGCGAACCTTGCGTGCAAACAGGACCGTAGTTCCTCAATCGTCAGGCCCAGCGGTATGGGATCGAACTCATCGCTGTCGATATCGACCAGGATGAGCTTTGCTGCCGTGCAACGCCTGCGCAGAAATGCGTCCTCCCTGGCACACAATGGGCAGGCCCCGTCAAAATAAAGCGTCAGAGGCCACTCGCAATACATGTACAAGACCTCATTCATGTACAGGTTTTTGTACAAGTTAGCTGAAGCCAAAAAATACGCAATAGGCAAGATGATTTGCGACGACCGCAGAATGCCCTAACTCAGACACCCTTCGAGCACCAGCGCATTTCCCAGCGCAGCACCCGAAGCCGTGTTGTCGAAGACGCACCATGTTGCCGCGCCGGCAGCGTGGCTGCGCCGCAGCCGTTCAGCCAGCTGTAGCAGGTATTGTTGGGAATACTCGCTGCGGTAGATCCGCGGTTCGCCGTGCAGGCGCCAGTAGACCAAGCCTGGCCAGCCCGCGGGTTGTGCGTCGGTGCCAAAACGCGAAGGGCTCGCCGCCACTTGAGCGATATGCAAGTCGACCAGCATCGACTGCGCCGCTTGCCAACTGGCGTGCCTGGGTTCGACTGCCACCGGCCCGGCATGGCGCTGGCGCAAGCGTTCAAAGAAACGCCGGTCGCGGCCATCATCATGGGCCAGCGATGGCGGTAATTGTACGAGCAGGCAGCCAAGGCGGTCACCCAGGTGTTGGCATTGCCCAAGAAACGCATCAAGCGCTGCTTCAAAGCATTCCAGTTGCAACTCGTGGGTGATGTGCTTGGGTAGCTTCACCGCAAATCGGAAATCCGCCGGTACAGCGCAAGCCCACCGGGCATAGGTCGCCGGCAGGTGCGGCCGGTAGAACGAGCTGTTGATCTCGACGGCACCCAGCCGCGCGGCATAGCGCTGCAGGTGGCTACCCGGCTGCAAGAACGCCGCGGCGTACTGGCGCGGCAAGCTCCAGCCCGCGCATCCCACGTGGATCATCATGGCACTCCATGGCTCGCCGTTGCTGTAATGGAGTCGCCAGGTGCACTTGTTGTTCCATCGCCGCTACCCTCGGCGCGCTGGGGCCCATACCTATCACTGAGCATGCCGCCGTGCGGTTTTTGAAATCCGATCGACCTATGGCGCCGTCAGGGCATCCCATGAAAAGACCGTCATATCAATCCAGTCACCCAGGAGACCCACTGCTCATGAATGACCGCCTGATAGCCCTGTTCACCGAGACTACCTTGTTCGGCATTTCCATACTCAATTGGCTGCTGGCCCTGGTGGTGGCCATCGCGACCTTCCTGGTCGCCCGCGCAGCCATCAGCTTCCTGCTGCACCGCATCCGGCGCTGGGCCGAACACGACGGCGTGCTCAGCCATGTGCTGGCCAAGGTGATGGCCGGCACCAGCAACTTCCTGCTACTGCTCGCGTCCTTGCTGGTAGGCCTGAGCATGCTCGACCTGCCCGAACGCTGGCTGACGCGGGTCAGCAGCCTGTGGTTCGTGGTCGCCGCCCTGCAAATCGGGCTGTGGGCCAACCGCGCCATCGGCCTGGGGCTGGATCGCTACTTCGCCGGTCAACGCACCGACAGTCTTACCCAGGCCAGCGCACTGGCCACCCTGTCGGCGTGGGGGGCGCGGGTGCTGCTGTGGTCGGTGGTGGTACTGGCGATGCTGTCCAACCTGGGCGTCAACATCACCGCGTTCGTCGCCAGCCTTGGCGTCGGCGGCATCGCCGTGGCGCTGGCCGTGCAGAATATCCTCGGCGACCTGTTCGCCTCCCTGTCAATCGCCGTGGACAAACCCTTCGAGGTAGGCGACTTCATCGTCATTGGCCCGTTGGCGGGCACCGTTGAACATGTGGGCTTGAAAACCACACGCATCCGCAGCCTGGGTGGCGAGCAGATCGTCATGGCCAACGCCAGCATGATCAGCAGCACGATCCAGAACTACAAACGCCTGCAGGAACGCCGCATTGTGTTCGAGTTTGGCCTGTCCTACGACTCGCCCACGGAGGCCGTGAAAAAAGCCCCTGGCATCGTTGAGGAGGCTATCAAGGCGCAATCGCAGGTGCGCTTCGACCGTGCTCATTTGCGTGGTTTTGGCAAGGAAGCGTTGGAGTTCGAGTGCGTATACATCGTCCAGGACCCGGGCTACAACCTGTACATGGACATCCAGCAGGCGATTAACTTCCACCTGCTTGAGCGCTTTTCCAAAGTGGGCGCCAAATTCGCGGTACCGGTGCGGGCGATCAAGGTCACCGCATTGCCGCAACAAGCCAACTTGTCGGTGCCAGGGCGCGAGGGCCTGAGCATCAAGGGCGCGTGAGCGCCCCTCCCCATCCGCCCCCCCGTTGCGAGCGCAGGGTTCCCAGCAGCCCCTCGAATCGCTTCGAACTTAGAGGCTCCTCAGTACTCGTAGCGTTTAGACACACTAAATGGCAAGGCGAGGTCGACATGAAGATGATCCACGGCACATCACATTTTCGGCCCTATACCTCTGCAGCGGGCGGCTGGGGGTCGGCCCACTCCGTGCTGAATGTCCTTTGGCGCGAGCAGGCACTGATCAAAGGCACAACCGCCCTGCTCAAGCTGAACAAGCCCAAGGGTTTCGCCTGCGTGAGCTGTGCCTGGGCCAAGCCAGGCGACCCTCATGCCCTGGAATTTTGCGAGAATGGTGCCAAGGCCACGGCATGGGAATTGACGTCACGACGCACCTCGCCCGATTTTTTCAGGGCCCACTCCTTGACCGAGTTGCGCGGCTGGTCGGACTTTGACCTGGAGCAGCATGGCCGGTTAACCCACCCAATGCGTTACGACAAGCACACTGATCGCTACCAGGTCGTGACCTGGGAGCAAGCCTATGAAGCCATCGGCGCGCAGTTGCGCGCGCTCAGCCCCGACGAAGTCGTTTTTTATGCATCAGGGCGCGCATCGCTGGAAACATCGTTCATCTACCAGTTGTTCGCTCGTGCCTATGGCACGAACAATCTTCCCGACAGTTCCAACATGTGCCACGAAAGTACCTCGGTTGGCCTGCAGGAAAGCATCGGGGTCCCGGTTGGCACGGTCTCACTGGCCGATTTCGAGCATACCGACTGCATTCTATTCTTCGGGCAAAACGTAGGCAGCAACAGCCCGCGCATGCTTCACCCGCTTCAGGAGGTGCGCAAGCGCAACGTCCCGATCATCACCTTCAACCCGATCCGGGAACGTGGTCTGGAGCGTTTTGTAAACCCCCAGTCCCCCACTGAAATGCTCGGTCCGCAATCCACAGTCATCAGCACTCAATACCACCAAGTGGCCATCGGCGGTGACACCGCTGCCGTCATGGGGGTGGCCAAGGCGCTTCTGGAAATGGAGGAAAGGTCCAAAAGCAATGGCGAGCCGCCGGTGCTCGATCACGATTTTCTCGCACAACATACGGACGGCCTGGGCCATTTCATGGAGCGGGTGCGGCAATACACATGGGCTGAACTGGAGCGACGGTCCGGCCTGAGCCGAAGCGCGATGGAGGCCACGGCCACCGTTTACGCGCGCAGCGAGAAAGTGATGATCGTCTATGGCATGGGCATGACCCAGCATCGGCACGGGGTGGCCAACGTGCAGATGCTGGTGAATCTGCTATTGCTGCGCGGGAATATCGGTAAACCAGGGGCTGGTATCTGCCCGGTCAGAGGGCACTCGAACGTACAGGGCCAACGCACGGTAGGCATCACCGAGGACCCTGCGAAAGTACCCGGGGAGAAGATCGAGTCGCTGTTCGGCTTCAAGATTCCGGAGCACAAGGGCCTGGCGACGGTCGACACCTGCGAGGGCGTTCTCAATGGCAGTGTGAAGGGGTTCATCGGGCTTGGCGGTAACTTTCTGCGGGCCGTGCCCGATACCAGCCGGGTGGAACCCGCCTGGGCCCAGCTCAGCCTCAGTGTACAGATCGCAACCAAGCTCAATCGCACCCACCTGGTCCCTGGTGAAAGCACCTGGCTGCTGCCCTGCCTGGGCAGGATCGAGATCGACCGGCAGCTTGGCGTCGAACAAACCTACACCACTGAAGACAGCACCGGCTGCATCCGCGCCTGGCGCGGCCACGCCGAACCCGCAGGAGAGCAGCTACGCTCGGAGTTGGCGATCATCGCAGAGTTGGCCCTGGCGACGCTGGGCGACACGGTCGCCATTCCCTGGGCACACTGGAAGCACGACTATGCCCTGGTTCGTGAAGCCATCAGCAAGGTTTATCCAAGTATTTTCCATGACTTCGAGACGCGGATGTGGGAGCCCGGCGGGTTCCATCGCCCGCTGGGCGTGTCACAGCGGCAATGGGCCACGCCTTCAGGGAAGGCGCAGTTCATTACCCCAGGCACGCTGGATGAAGACGACGACGTGCTGACGGGCGAAGCCGGCCGTGATGTCCTGCAACTGATGACGTTGCGCAGCAATGACCAGTTCAACACCACCGTATACGGTTACGACGATCGCTTCAGGGGCGTAAAGGGCACGCGCAAAGTGGTGTTCCTCAACCGCAACGATATCGTCCGCCTGGGCTTCGTGCCGGGGGGCTGGGTTCGCTTGCGTACAGCTGTGGAACCGACAGTTCGCCGCGAGGCAGGCCCTTTTCAGATTATCGCCTATGACATACCGGTGGGCTGCGCCGCCGCTTACTACCCCGAGGCCAATGCGCTCGTGCCCTTGTGGCACTATGCCAAGCGAAGCAAAGTGCCCGCCGCGAAATCGGTGCCTGTCGTGCTCCTGCATGCTCGGCCCGATGCTGCAGATCTGGCACACGCCGTACCCGCAACAGATCAGGTCGTGTAGCACGCTTGAAACCGGCCCCCAGTAGCGAGGGGGCTGGCTGAAACGATGGTCATCCGTGACCCGCTGCTGCTTACAACGAGCTTGACCATGCCTCTACCAGCAAGCTGACTGCCGCGACCGTTATCAAAGGACAATGTATTGATTCCGTCGGCGTAACCCGGCATGCGGCCCCTCGACAAGGTGCACGAAACGCCCGCCCACCTGGTCAATGGGCAGGCAGTCGTCGACATCCAGCACTGCATCATTGTGAGCTTGCGACCAATGCGCCATGGCCTGTTTCTTGCCCTTCGCCATGGCCTCTCGTTTGTCCTTCGCGACCACCAGCAGATACTCGTGCGCCTCGCCAAAAGCCTGGGCGTCGTACCCGCCCAGGTTGATGAAATAGAGCCGCAGGGATTCAGCAGAAGGCGCCAGCGGGCTGAGCTCGATGCGCCAGTCGTCTACCCCATCGACCGCCATCCAGGCATCGATGTGCACGCCTTTGGGGCTGCCAAACCAACCGTCCCGTAGTTGCGGGTATGCCTGCTCCAGCGTATCCGCGGCCGCAAACACAATGTCGTGAACCTCAATCTTTGCCTGGGGGTGTTTGCCCCCAAGCAGCACCACGAAAAGCATCTAGTCGTCCACCTTGGTAAAAGTTCACCGAGCGCCGGCAGGCGCCAGGCTCCATATCAGATCGGTTCGGCGCTGAACGCTGGCAACGTTCGCGGCCCTAGCCGCACGGTGAAAGGCCTTCACGGCTGCGCCACCAGCCGGTTGTACCAGGCAGCATAAGGGGTGTTGGTAGCCTTGTAGCGGTTGTAATCAGGGCTACCGTCATCCCACCACACCGGCCCACGCTCGCCTAATGCAACCTTGGCATCATTGACCGCTGCCCTGGCCCGCTTCAAAGCGGCTGCATCGTCGCAGGCTTTTGCCTGCTTCACGGCCCGCCGCGCCTCCATCAACGCGCCCACCAGGTGCTGGCGCGCTTCGTCTGCAAGCGCAGGGTTGCTGCAGCGCCAGAGCTGGCCGTTGACGACGAAATAGCGCCCGTCCGGCGTGCGTGGGTATTTGGCGCCGGTCTGCGACCGGCTCATCTACCCGCCCGCAAAAAATCAGCCCACTTGCGCACCAGGTAATTATGCTCATCCATCACCGAGTTCCAGACCCTGATACGGCCCACACGCTCGGCGTAGGCGCCCCCTTCGCGTAGCTGCCCAGGCTCGATCAGCGGTTCGCCATCACTGCCCAGCAACTGCTCGCGGGCTGGCTTGCCCTCGTACCAGTAATCCCACTCAGCCGCCGACAGGTGATCGCGCGCGCGCAGTGGATTGGAAATGTAGGACCCTTGCCGGGCCATCATCGGGCCTGGCCAACCTGCCAACCACCAGTTCAGGTAGGCATAGGCCGCATCTTTCACCCCACCCTCAACGGCACGGGACAACGACAGGCCACCTAACCAGCCACGATAACTCTCCCTGGGCACGGCCTGGCGGTACTGAATGCCTTCGCGGTGCAGCTGCATCAAGGCAGGCGACCAGACACTGTCGATGTGCACCAGGCGCGAGCGCCGCGCCTGCCCTGGCCACTGGCGAAGATGCACAGGCGGATGCAGGCAGTGCTGTACGCCGTGAATGACGATAGGTTGTTCAGCATCGATCACATTCAAGATCCCTTCGACCCGCAGAATTCGGTCTCCGTGGCATCTTAGCAGCATCGACAACCAAACCCCGAAGGCGAGCCAGTCCAGCGGTATGTCGTACTCCAGTGCACACACCTGGGCGCCGCCGTGGTGCGGCTGCCCACACATGGCTCACCTCAAGGCATTACATCGCCGGAATTGGGGTTAAGGGTTTGCCCGACGAACAGGTTGCCGCCAGGCTCGCTCGCCAACAGCACGGCGATCCGTGCCACTTCTTCAGCCTTGCCGAAGCGGCCCAACGGCAGCTCCTTGGCCTTGGCAACCTTCCACGCCTGGCTGATCCCCTTCACCAGCGGGGTTTCAAAACGGATGCCCCTGGGGGCAAATTCCACCGCCAGGGAGCGGCACAGCCCGGGCACCCCAGCCTTGGCCGCTGCGTAATGCGCGTGGTCCTGCCAGCCATACACGCCACCGGCAATCGACGAAATGGCCACCAGTGCGCCGCCTTCCCCGGCAACTCCTGGTTATTTGACTGAAAGAGGTTCGACATGCCGGGCGGCAAGCATGATCAAGCCCGACAGGAAGCAAGGCAGCGCGCCGAACCCGAGCGCCGCGCTGTGCCATTCACCGCCAGTGGACAACACGCTGGTAATCCCCAGCCCGGCGACGATGGCGCCGATCGGCCCCATGGCATGCACAATGGCGCCGGCCAATTCGGTCACCCAGCCAACCGTGAACCAGGTAGCCGATGAAGCCCACCAGGTTGGACAACACCAGGATCCACAAGGAGTTCTCGAACGACAGCTTGTGAACACTCACGATCACCGACGTGCCCAGCACGCTGAACACCTGGATAGCCGACCAGTTCAGCAGGATCGCCAGGCTCAAGAACCTGACGCGCCGGGCTATCTGCAAAGGCTGGCCTGAGGCGTCGGCGGGCCTGCACCCTCCCCGCGTTAAAAAGCGTACCGGGTGCTGAACATGACATTGCGTGGCTCACCGTAGTAGCCGGTGAAGAAGGTCGGGTCCAGGGCGCTGAAATACTGCTTGTCGAACACGTTGTTGACGTTGACAGAAGCGCTCAGCTGCCGGGTGATGTCATAACGCGCCATCACGTTGAACACGGCATACTGTTCCTGCGTCGCCTTGCCCTGGCTCGTCGTCAGGCTCATGCCACTTTGCCAGTTCAGGCCCCCGCCGATGGTCAATGGGTTCAGGTCCCCTTGAAGACGGTAGGTCGTCCAGAGCTTTATCAAGTTAGCCGGTGCTTCGGTTCTGATGCGCTCATGGTCGGCATCCTTGGTAACGCTATGGCTGTAGCTTGCGCTGACATTCCAGTCCGGGAGCACTTCGCCAAAGATTTCCATGTCGATACCGCGCGTTTTCGCGCCGGCCACCGCGCGGTAGGCCGACTCGCGCACCGTGCCTTCCACGGTTTCGCCCGTGGGAACCCCCAGGTTGTCCTGTTTTATTCCATAAAGGGCAATGGCCGTGTTGACGCGGCCGTCGAAGAACTCGCTTTTCAGGCCAACTTCGTAGTTGTCCCCTTCCCTCGGCTCCAGGTTCCTGCCGTTTTGCTCTCGTAGGGCTTGGGGCTTGTAGATCGTCGTGTAGCTGGCGTACACCGAATGAATGTCATTGAGGTCATACACCACCCCGGCATAAGGCGTTATGAAGCCGCTTTCACGGCTTTCGGCAGTGCTGGACGAACGCGTGTAAGGCGGGTTGTAGATGGCTTTCTTCTTGTAGCTGTAGTCACCGACACGGGCACCGACAATCAGCGACAGATCGTCCGCCGGCTTGAAGCGTGCCACCATGTACGCCGCATCCTGGCGAATCGTGGTGTCGTCATTCATCAGTTTACCGACCGAAGTCGGCCGCTCGGTGTCGTTGTCCCAGGTATGGATATTGGCCGGGCGCATCTCCAGGTCGTCATCGTCCGGGTCGCTGTAGTCGTTAAACTGCGAAGCACTCAGGCCCAATACCAGTTCATGCTCGCGGCCCAGGAACTGGAACGGCCCCTGGGCCATGGCGTCCAGACCCAATTGCCGCTGGGAGCCATAGCCATCTCCCCCGTAAAGGTAGGCGCCCTCACCTGTTTCACGGTCAGGTGCCCCACCACTGAGCGAAGCCAGCGAATAGTCCCGGGTGCTGTACATGTTGTTCACGGCCAGCTTCAGTTTCCAGTCGTTGGCCAGGCCGTGCTCAAGGGTCGCGAAGGTATTGAGCGTGTTCTGCTGGCGATAGCTCCAGCGTGCCCCGGCGTTGATGGAGCGTGGGAAGTCAGTCTGCCCGCCGTCGCTGTAGAACAACGGGAAGCTGGCGAAGGATACGCCACGCGGGTCATTCTTCTGGTAGTCGAAACCGACTGTCAGCAGCGTACTGTCGGTGAGGTCAGCTTCCAGAATGCTGTAATACGTTTGTTTCTCCTGCTGGTAGTGGTCAATGAAGCTGTTGCCCTGCTGGTAAGCCATGACGGCGCGGCCGCGCAAGCGCGCATCGGTGGTCAGTGGGCCAGACACATCCACCTCGGTGCGATACGTGTCCCACGAGCCTGCGCCGGCACTGACCGAGCCCTGGAACCCGGCGGTTGGCCGCTTGCGGACCAGGTTGACACTGCCAGAGGGGTCGCCGGCACCGGTCATCAAACCGGTGGCGCCCCTGACGACTTCGACCCGGTCATAGACCGAGGTATCGATCAGGCTCTGCGGGCTTGCGCTGGTTTGCACGATCAAGGTGGTCGGGATGCCATCGAACTGGTAACTGTCCAGGGCATACCCACGCGAATAGATGTTCACGCGTTCACTGTCGATGTTCTGCACGGAAAGGCCTGGCGTCTGTTTCAGCACATCGCTCAGTGTGGTGAGTTGCTGGTCTTCCATGCGCTGGCGTGTCATCACGCTGACCGTTTGCGGGGTTTCGCGCAATGACAAGGCAAGCTTGGTGGCGGCGTTGGTGGCACCCGTGGTGTAGGCGCCGGTCCCTTCCGTGATGGCGCCCAGGCCTGCTGCATCGATGGTGGTAGCGCCCAGCTGCAGGGCCCCGCCGGCTTCCATGCTGGCGAGTACGAACCGTTTTTCGCCAGCCTGCACAATGCGCAACCCGCTGCCCTGAAGCACGTGGACGAAACCTTGCTCCACCTCGTAGCTACCGTGCAGCCCTGGCGAGCTCAAGCCCGCTGTTTGTTCCGAGCTGAAGGTGATCATTACGCCGCTGGCGGCAGCGAGCTGACTCAAGGTGGCGGCCAACGTGCCTGCGGGGATGTCATAGTCGATCGGCTTGGCCCAGGCAGGCGTTACCGCCAGTACGGCGCCAGCAAAGCACAGAGCCCGTGCTGTGGGTTGGCCGCAAAGGCCAGAAAAGAGGGGGCGTACTTGCATGAAAAGTTTCCTGTCAGCGTTGGCAATGGGTGCGTCTGATGCGCACATGCAGGTAGAGCCGAAACAGGAATGAAAATCTGTTACCCCTCTATGCAGAAAAATTCACCGTCATGCCGCCTGGCGCTCCAGCCTTACCCAGTAACGGGTCAGGCGGCGGACCCGAACCGGCAGTGAGGCCTCCAGGTTGGCCAGCGCGCCCTCGGTATCGTCGAGCAGAAAAGTGCCGGAGAGCCGCAGGCCGGCGATATCAGGCGAGCAGCTCAGCACACCGTGGCGATAGCGGGAGAGCTCGGCCAGTACCGCATCCAGGCGCCAGTCCACGACAACCAGCATGCCGCGCGCCCACGCAGAGCCCTGTTCTGGCGCTGGCTGCAGGGGCCCTATGGTGGTTGCGCTGAAGCTCACGGCCTGCCCCGCTTCAGCGCGCAGTGCCTGGCCGAGGCCCAGTTGCGGCCTGACCCGCACGGCATACGCTTGCACGGCAACCCGCGTAGTGCCATCGTCCTGACGCACCGTGAATCGGGTACCGAGCGCCTCGACACGCCCCTGCGCAGTCTGCACGCTCAGGGCGCGAGCATCTTTTGCGGTATCGACCAGAATGGCACCTTGGCGCAACACGATCAGCCGTTGCTGGGCATCGAACAGCACATCCACCCGCGTGGCGGTATCCAGCACCAGTACACTGCCATCGGCCAGCGTCAGCCGCTGCCGTTGGCCGACGCCCGTGCTGTAGTCGGCTGCAAAGGGCGAAGCCCGGTAGCCTGCCCAGCCGGTTGCACCGACCCCAAGCAGCACGGCCAGCTGTTTGAGTACCGCCCTTCTATGCTGGCGTGCCTGCTCGATGGTGGTGGAGACCACGCCAGCGGGTGCCAGGCTCAAACGTTGTTGCAACCGCTCTACACGCTGCCAGGCTTGTGCATGCACGGGGTCGGCATCCAGCCAGGCCTGCCATTGCGCGCGGGTGGCCTGGGTGGCGCTGCTGTCATTGAGACGAACATGCCATTCAACCGCCTGGGCCAGTACCTGGTTCATTCGCCATCCATCAACAGGCAGTGCATCAGGCCCTTGGCCAGGTGCTTGCGCACGGTGCTGACCGACACATTGAAACGCTCGGCGGTCTTCTCATACGTCAGCCCATCCAGTTGCACAGCAAGGAATATTTGCCGTGTACGCAGCCCCAGGCCGTCGAGCATGCGGTCTATGGCCAGCAGGCTTTCCAGAATGATTGCCCGGGTTTCGGCACAGGGCGCATGAGCGTCCGGCCTGGACGCCAATGCTTGCAGGTACGCCTGCTCCAGGCTGCGGCGGCGATACAGGTCGATGACCAACCCGCGCGCGATGGTCGCCAGGTAATGACGCGGTTGCTGCAGCGAATGGGCGGTGCGCGCGACCATTACCCGTACGAACGTGTCCTGGGCGAGATCGGCAGCATCCGCCGAATTACTCAAACGTTCGCGCAACCAGCCGCGTAGCCACGTATTGTGATCCCGATACAGTCTGTGCAGGTGTTGATGGTGCGTCGTTTCCGTGACCGATCCGGACATCTTGTTACCCACGCGAAAACGAGAATAGGAATTCATCGCGATTGTAATGGGCTTGTATCTCGCTGGGAAGCTGACCCTGGAAAATCGGCACAAACGCCAGGCAGCAGAGAACCTTCGCTAGCGGGACGTTCACTTGAGTGTGATGTAACACACCCAATGGGGCTGCTGCGCAGCCCATCGCCGGCAAGCCAGCTCCCACAGGGGGCGCATCAGGGCT
>NZ_DKJF01000003.1:0-12253 GCF_002454615.1 Pseudomonas sp. UBA6699 | reverse complement strand
CTTGCCAGGAACCATAGAATCTCCCATAGGACCGTGCAATGCTTGAGGGCTGTGCTGTTCCTGTGGGAGCTGGCTTGCCGGCGATGGGGCACAGAGCGGCCCCACTTGATCAGTTGTGCGCGGTACGAGTTAGCGGGCGACCCAACTTTCGACTTCATCAGCGCCGTATTGCTGCTTCCACTCTTTCAACTGGCGGTGATTGCCGCCTTTGGTCTCGATAACTTCGCCAGAGTGCGGGTTCTTGTATTGCTTGACCTGTCGGGCACGACGCGGTGCTTTCGCTGTGGCAGCAGGTGCTGACTGACGGTTGGCCTGCGGATCGAGCAAATTGATGATGTCCCGCAGGCTGTATCCATATTCGGCGAGCAGGTCGCGTAGTTTTGTCTCAAACTCGATTTCTTTTTGCAGCTCGGACGAGCCTTTGAGCGCTTCAAGTTCAGCCAATTGCTGGGCCAGTTTTTGTTCAAGCTGACGAAACTCTGCCAGACGCGACATGTACTTACTCCGAAGTGGGTGGGGTGCTAGTTGGAGAATCCTAACGCGGTTCAAGTTCAAACCCAAATGACAATGAGCTCCAGCCCTGCGCAAGTTCTGTAATGGCGCCAGACACGACAGCGGTCATTAGCGCATGCGACAAAATAGCGCGTCACGGAACTTGAACTGCCCGTCACCGATACGGCTTAATGCGCGCGACGTTTTCATGGGTGATTCATGCTTTCAAGAGCGCGTGCGCATCTCTGTCTGTTCGCCTGCTTCGCCGTGCTGTTCAACCTGCTGGCGATGCCGCTTGACCGTGCCTTGCAAACACCCCGCGTCGACAGCCAATCCCTGATTCTCGGTAGCTTTTGCAGCCTGCACGGTGCACAGAGCCTGCCCAAGTCACTGCTGGCCCAGCTCAAGGCCGAGTTGCCACAACTCGATGAACAGCCGGACACGAAACACCAGGCGGGCGACTGCTGCTGTGGCCATGCCGGGCATAGCCTGCTGGCCAGCGACTACTATCGCCACCTGTTCCCGCGGTTCTGGCCCGATGCGCTTCTGCTCGGTGACAGCCACAGGTTGCCACTGCCGCGTGAGCAGTGGCCAAAGCTCAACCCCCGCGCCTCTCCCCTGGCCTGACCCGTCGCTGATTGCCAACAGCTGCCCCGTGACCTGCGGTGTGCAGCCCTGCCCGACTGTCTAGCCAGGAAACTTTCCATGCCTGCGTTCCGTTGTACCGCACGTGCTGCCTTGCCCGTGCTCGCTTTGTTCAGCCTCAGCCCCCTGACACTCGCCGTGGCCGAAACACTGCCTGCTGAAAACTCCACCCTCACCCTTGGCGCGGTCAACGTGACCAGTACCGAAAGCGGCCCGCTGGCCACCAGCAGCGTGCTCAGCTCGGTGGATATCCTGGGCGGCGACATCCTCGAGAAAATGCCGGTGGCCTACAGTTGGGAGCTGTTCAGGCGCGCGCCCGGGGTGTTGCTGACCGAATTCAATCAGGGCACCACCTCGGGCAAGCTGTCGTTTCGCGGCTTCAATGGCGAAGGCGAAGTGAACGCCGTGAAGTTGCTGATCGATGGCATCCCCAGCAACACCAACGACGGCAATATGCCCTTCATCGACTCGGTGTTTCCCATGGACATCGACAGCATCGAGGTGGTGCGTGGTACCAGCGATCCACGCTACGGCCTCAACAACATCGCCGGTAACGTCAATATCCACACCCGCACCGGGGGCAACTACAACAAGGCCCGCCTGCGCTACGGCAGCTTCAATACGCGTGAGGTGCAACTGGCCAAGGGCATCGAGACCAGCAATTGGACGCAGAACTACTTCTTCGCTCGCCAGCAGGTTGATGGCTACCGTGACCATGCCGATACCGAGCGCTACAGCTTCGGCGGGAAGTGGTTCTACACCCCCGACGATGGCAGCTACCGCCTTGGTCTGATTGCCCGTCACTACGAGTCAGAAGCTCAGGAGGCGGGCTACCTGACCGAGGATGACGCCCGCCATCATCCGCGCATGAGCAATGACTACAACGCCACGGACAAGGGGACGCGGCGGATGAACCAAGTCAGCGTGCACTTCGATACCGACCTGGCCGACACCTTGTCGTGGTCAGCCAAGACCTACCTCAATACCTTCGACGATCGTCGCTGGACTCAATACTGGCGTACCAGCTCGCAACAGGAACGAGACACCTACGAAGACCAGTACGGTGCCATTACCTCGTTGACCTGGCGGCCACAGGTGGACTGGCTGCACGCCTTCGCGCTGGAAGGTGGCAGCGATGTGCAAAAGCAACAGAACCGCAGCGAGCGCTATCGCACCGTGCAGCGTGTACGCCAGGCGCAGACACGCGACCAGGACTTCGCCTTCAACACGGTCGGTGCCTACGTGCAGGCGGAGATCGAGCCGCTCCCATCGTTGAAGATCGTGCCGGCCTACCGGGTGGACAAGATCAGCGGTGACTTCACCAACAAGATGACCGGGCAGGACTACGACATCAACGATTACGGGCTGATCAAGCAGCCCAAGCTGAGCATTGTCTATTCGCCATGGAAGTTTGCCAGCGTCTACGCCAACTGGGGCCGCACCTTCCAGGTCGGGACCGGCGCCGCAGCCTACAAGGTGCCGCCGCGCAATGAGGACCTGGCCCCTTCGATCAACGAAGGCTGGGAAACCGGCATCAAGTTCACCCCGGCCAGCTGGGTCGATGGCCGCCTCGCCTACTGGCGTCAGGACGCCTCTGGCGAAGTGAGCCGTCGCCTGAACGACCCCAGCGGGGAGTCGGACAATGTTGGTGAGACACGGCGCTGGGGCTACGACCTGCAGGTCAACCTGCACCCGAGCGAACGCACCGAGATGTGGATGTCGTACTCATGGCAATATTCGAAGATCCTTGAGCCGAGCAGCGCCTTGCCTGGCAGCAAAGGCAAAGAGATCGACCATGTGCCGCACCACCTGTGGAATACCGGCATCAACTACCAGGCTACGCCTGCCCTGCAACTGAGCGCCTGGGCAAACGGCCAGACCCACTACTACCTGGAGCGCGAGAACACCCAAGGCACCTACGGTGGCTACGTGTTGCTGAACCTGGGGGCAACCTACCAGGTCAGTGCGTCGATGAGCGTGGACCTGCAGCTGAAAAACCTGACCAACCGCTATTACGAGTACGCCTGGTACGACCCGGATGGGGCGCACGCTTCGCTGCACGCCCCCGGTGACGGGCGCGCACTCTATGCCGGTGTGACGTTCGACTTCTGATGGCAAAGCGGGCTGGCCACGGTGGCCCCGAGCAGGCGAGCAGACGCTCGCCTGTGGCACGGCCAGCCTGTTACAGGCTCATGTTCAACGACACGAATGCCGAACGGCCTGGGGCGGGCGAGAACATGGGCTGGTCGTTGCCGCCCCAGAAGAAGTTGTCGTACCAGACATATTCATATTCGCGGCCCAGCAAGTTCTTCACCTGCAGATCCACGCTGGTGGACGGGGTGATCCGGTAACTCACGCTGGCATCCACGACCACGAAGCCACCGTACTTACCCTGCTCGTTGAGCTCATCGATGTAGTAGCTACCCTGTGCCCGCCCCTGCGCGCCGAACTTCCAGTCGTCATTGTAGCGGTACTCGACGCCCACATTGCTGATGTAGCGAGGGGTGGAAAACACTTCTTTTCCTGACAGCGACTGGCCGTTGGCAGCCAGGCCCTTGACCACTTTCGCCTCCTGAACCGCGTGGGACGCCCAGACCGTCCACTGTTCATCCAGCTGTGCGCTGATCTGCATGTCCACGCCACGGCGGCGGGTTTCGCCGAGCCCCACCGTGGTACCGGTGCTGGGCATGTTCGCGACTTCATCGGTCGCATCCTGCTGCCACAGCGCAAGCCGCGCCTGGGCACCCGGGAACGGCTGGAATTTCACCCCAACCTCCTTGCCCGTGTTGATGGACGGGTCGTACGAGGCTTGCCCGGGCAGCAGGTAAGCCGGTTCCGCCGATCCGGTGAGTACCTGGAAGGTGCGCCCCCAATTGGCGTAAACGTCGATTTCGGGGGTGAGGCTGTAGATCACGCTGAGTTTCGGTTGGCGGATCCAGCCATAGTCCTGCAGGGATGCCTTGGCGCCGCCGAGCACCTCGGTGTTGCCGGAGAATTTATCCACCCGCATGGCAGGGATGATCTTCAGCGCATCGGTAGGCTGAATGACCGCCTGCACGTACCCGCCGATATTGCGCAGGGTGTAAGCGTCGTCATTTTGCACGCGCGCCGGCGGCGCGTCGAAGTCGGTTGGCACACCGTAGTTGTAGCGCAGGCGACGGTACAGGTTGTCCTGCTCTTCGTAGTTGATGCCGCCATCGAGCGTCAGCAACTCGTTGGCGCGCCAGGTGAGGTTGCTGAGCATGCCGCGCTGCTGCTCGTCCCACTGGCGTCGCTGGCGAGGTGCGTTGCCAGGCCGGTAATCGGTGAAAGTGACAGTGCGGTCATCGTTGTAGCTGTTGTAGTACAGCTTGCTGCTCAAGCTAAGGTCATCGGCCAGCTGCCAGTCACTGTGCAAACTCACCTGCTTCATGTTGCGGTCGTCACCATCATTGCCGTTCTTGGCAGGTGACTGGGTGCGGCTGGCGTGCAGTTGGTCACGGGTGAGGAAGCCCGGCTCCTGGGCTTGGTGATGATAAAGCCGGGCAATCAGCCCGACACGGAAGGTCTGGTCATCGTTGTTGACAAACCATTTGCCGCCCAACGCATATTTGTTCGAGTTGCTGTGGTCGCGGTAGCCGTTGCTGTCTTGCTTGGCGAGCATGTAGTTCTGGGCGAAGTTGCCCTCCTCGTGGCCGACTGCCAACTGCACTTCACGGGTATCGAAGCTGCCGTAGGTCACCCGGCTATCGACATAGTTGCCGCCCTGGCGTGTGGCAAAGTTGATGTTGCCACCGATGTTGTGCAGCCCATAACGCGGGTCGTTGGTACCGCGCACCACCTCGATGTATTCGATGTCCAACGGGAAAATCATGTCGATGAAGCGCTGGTTGCCGCTGTTGACGTTGCTTGGCACGCCATCGATCAACGTCTTGATGCCGTTGATGTAGCCCTCGCCGTTGAACGCACGGAAACTGACCTTGCCAGACTCTGCACCTTGGCCGGTTTCGGTCAACTGGATGCCTGGCATCTGCCCCAACAGCTGCCAGCTGTTCATCACGTTCTTGTCGCGCACCTGGTCGCTGCCAAGAACGTCGACCGAGGTCAGCACGTTTTCGGTGCTCAAGGCTACGCCAGCGGTCTGGGTGATGTTCACGTCACCGAGCGTGATGGTCGAGGTGCCGGTCTGTCCGGCGACAAGGTCAGGTGTGAACATTGCCGTGAAAATGGCAAACGATGCTTGGGGGAATCGCATGGAGAGTCCTGAGTCGGGCGTGGGTTGTTGTGTGGCAGACAAATGCGCGGCAAGGCCAAAGGCCAGTACCGCGATGATTTATGTTATACCATAACCTTTCGCGCCACTAGCGTTGGCTGCTGTCCACATACCCCCACCCGGTATCGCGTGAGCCCATTCCAGCAGAAGCTACCCGGTTCGAGCGGATTCGAGCTTGGGCAGCAGCATGAGGCCCCACCCATACATCCCACCCAGCGGGATCACAAGCTCGGCACCTTTTTTTGACTCATTTTTCACAAGCGATGGGCGATCGTTGAGCCATCCCTACGTGTGATAGCAGTTCCCATTGGCCCGTCTAGCAGCGGGCTATCTTTTGCCCGCGATTCAGGCCAGCGCCGGCAGTAACCCGTGCCAGCCCACCGTTGCTGGTGTATCAGAACTCGGTAATCACGGTCACACCCGCCGTATCGAAGCGGTCCATGTTCATCAACGCGTCGATGGACTGCGCCAGGTTGATGGTCTTGCCCACCAACTTTTCAGGGGCCAGCTTGCCCGAACCGATCATCTCCATCATGGCATCGTAGCGATGCGCTTGGATGCCATGGCTGCCGTAGATCTCCAGCTCATGGGCAATGACCTTGCTCATGGGGATCGCAGGCTGGGCGTGGTCTGCCAGCATCAGCCCGACTTGCACATGCCGGCCGCGACGGCGCAGGTTGTTGATGGAGTTGAAGCACGTGGCCGGGTGGCCCAATGCGTCCAGCGACACATGTGCGCCGCCCCGGGTGATTTCCATCACCGCCTCCGTCACGTCCGCTACCTGACTGGCATTGATGGTGGCCACGGCGCCCAGTGCCCGCGCCAGTGCCAGCTTGTCATCCGCGATATCGATTGCAACCACGTTGGCACCGATGGCCTGGGCGATCATCACCGCCGAAAGGCCCACGCCACCGCAGCCATGCACCGCGACCCACTGGCCTGCGCCGACCCTGCCCTGGTCCACCACCGCGCGGAATGAAGTGACGAAGCGGCAACCCAGGCTGGCTGCAGTCGCGTAGTCCATGGTTTCAGGCAGGGCCACCAGGTTCAGGTCAGCCTGATGGATCCCCACGTATTCAGCGAAAGACCCCCAGTGGGTAAAACCGGGCTGGAACTGGGTGTGGCACACCTGCTGATTGCCACTGTGGCACTGCGCACAGGCGCCACAGCCGCCTACGAACGGAACGGTTACCCGGTCACCCACCTTCCACTGGGTCACATCGCCGCCTACGGCGGCGACCACGCCTGCCAGCTCATGGCCTGGAACGTGGGGCAGCTGTATGTCCGGATCGTGGCCTTTCCAACCATGCCAGTCGCTTCGGCACACGCCTGTGCCTTTGACTTCAATCACCACACCATGCCGCTCCGGGCTTGGATCGGCGATATTCATCAAGCGCGGTGGCTGAGAAAAGGCTTCGTAGACGACAGCTTTCATGACGTTTACCCCTGCTGAAAACGGTTGGATGAGTCGTGCTTCCGGCAGCGCCCGAGCAGCGCTTTTCGGCGGCTATCAGTATGAAGAAAACGGCTGAAATTACCTTTCAGAGTTCGGTTGACATGGGTGCGCAAGTGAAATAAACCTTCAGAAAGCTCATTGATTGTGAAGGATTGGCGCATGGCCGACGCACTGGACAAGGTAGACATTGCAATAGCGGACAGGCTGCAACGTGACGGCAGGCTGTCGAACGTCAAGCTGGCCGAGCAGTTGTGCCTGAGTGAGGCATCATGCTGGAGGAAACAGAAGCGCCTGGAGGCGAGCGGCGTGATAGAGGGCTACCAGGCCATACTCAACCGCAAGAAGCTGGGTTTGGGGGTGATGGCGTTCGTGCAGATTTCCTGCACCGACCACAGCGAAGAGGCGACCGCGAAGTTCGAAAAGATCATCGCGGCGGCTCCGCAGGTGCTGAGCTGCCACAACACCACGGGCGAAGCCGACTTCCTGCTTCAAGTTGTCGCCCGGGACCTGGACAGCTATAGCCGCTTCATCGACAAGGTGCTGCGCAAGTTGCCCGGCGTGGCGAGTATCAGGTCCAACCTGTCGTTGCGCGAAATGAAAACAACCAACCAGTTCCCCGTGGCCGAACTCCTGAGCCTTTGATCAGCCCCTTGGGGTACTGGACGGCAACTCGCCGAAGCGCCGGCGGTACTGCTCGCTGAAACGGCCAAGGTGGTTGAACCCCCAGGCTTCGGCAACCTCGGACACCAGCCGGTCCGAGCCGCTGCACAGCAACTCATTGCGTGCAGCATCCAGGCGCAGCGCCTTGACGTACTGCATGGGAGACTGCTGAAGCGCGCGCTGAAAGCCTTCGCTCAAGGAGCGCACGCTGACCCCCGCTGCGCTGGCAATGTCTGTCAGCTTGATATCGTCGCGCAGGTGCTAACGGATATACCCCTCGGCACGCTTCACATGCCGGGGCATCAATGGTTGCGGGCCGAACCCGGCGCCGTGATCGGCGTGCAGCGCATGCATGAGGGTGAACAGCGCACTTTGCTGCAGAAACTCCAGCGTGTCTGCGGTAAAGCTCAACACGGCTTGTGTATAGGTACGCAGCAACGAAACCGCATGGGCAACGCCGTTGCAAGAGGCCATGGTTGTCACAGCGCGCCACTCTTATTGTTGTTGTGAGTGCTCACGTGTAAGCAATCGGCCGGGGGGAGTGAATGCCGGCCATCGCGAGACCCGCCTACAACGCTGCGGTGACGCGCCCCTTTGGCTTCCTTGCTGACGGCTGTTCAATCCTCGCGAATATGCCGCTCCTGGCGTTCCTGACGCTCTTTCGCTTCGATGCACAGCGTGGCGGTCGGGCGCAGCAGCAAGCGCCTGAGACCAATGGGTTCGCCAGTGTCCTTGCACCAACCGTACTCACCGCGGGCAATACGCTCCAAAGCCTCGTCGATCTTGTCCAGCAGCTTTTTCTCCCGCTCCAGCAAGCGCAGTTGCCAGTGCCGTTGCTCTTCCACGGTGCCCAGGTCGGAGGGGTCGCTGCTGGGTTCGAACTGCTGCATCAACTCGAACTCACGGGAAATTCGCGCTTGCAGCTCAGTCCGCTGTACCAGCAGCAGATCACGGAAAAAGGCCAGCTGTGCAGCGTCCATATAGGCCGCTTCAGGCATGCGGAGCAATTGGTCTTCGGTCATTGCAGTCGTTCTCACGTGGAGGGTTGCGTTTCAGCGCCGCTGGCCATTGAACGCCAGCGGTAAGCCTTGGCAGTGCGCGTTCAAGCTGTGCTCATGCCAGGCCAACTGCCCGGATACGATCGTGGTCGTGACCCGATGGCGCAGGCAGTGGTGCTGCAAAGGTGTCCACTGGCAGTGGGCAAGGACCGGGTCGAGGCCAACCGGTCTGGGTGCGTCGAGGCGTTCGACCAGGGCCAGGTCAGCCCAGTAGCCTTCGCGCAGGTAGCCACGTGCCTCTATCGCGAACAGGTCGGCGACCGCATGGCTGGTTTTACGCACCAGCTGGGTGATCGGCAGCAGCCCCTGCTCGACCAGCTCGAACAGCGCTGGCAGTGCATGCTGCACCAACGGCAACCCGGAAGGTGCCAAGCCGTAAGGCTGTTGTTTTTCTGCCAGCGTATGGGGGGCATGATCGGTGCCGATCACATCGATGCGGTCCTCCAGCAAGGCCTGGCGCAGCGCGTCACGGTCGGCAGTGGTCTTGATCGCCGGGTTGCACTTTATGAGATTGCCCAGGCTTGCGTAGTCGCGGTCATCGAACAGCAGGTGGTGGACGCACACCTCAGCGGTGATCAGCTTGTGGGCCGACGGGCCAGGCTCGAACAGCCGCAACTCCCTGGCAGTGGTCAGGTGCAGCACATGCAGACGGGTAGCGAAACGGTTTGCCAGCTCGACCGCCAGGCTGGACGAGCGCCAGCAAGCGTCTGCATCGCGTATCAGCGGGTGCATCGCTGGCGTGATGCCTGCGCCGAACTGCGCACGGTAGCGGGCTTCGTTGGCAATGATCGAAGGGGTATGCTCGCAATGCGCCAGCAACACCGTCGGTACACAGGCAAAAAGCCGCTCGAGCACCCTGGGGTCATCAACCAGCATGTCGCCGGTGGAGGCCCCCATGAATACCTTCACCCCGGCAATTTGCCGGGGATCCAGGCGGGCAACGGTCTCCAGGTTGTCCTTGCTCACCCCAAAATGAAAACCGTAGTTGGCAACCGATGAGCTGGCAGCGCGGGCCTTCTTGTCGTCAAGGGCCGCCAGCGTCAAGGTGGCCGGCCTGGTGTTGGGCATGTCCATGAAACTGGTGATACCACCGGCCACGGCAGCACGTGACTCACTGGCCATGCAGCCTTTGTGCGTGGCGCCGGGTTCGCGAAAGTGCACTTGGTCGTCGATCATGCCAGGCACCAGCCAGCGGCCTTGGGCATCAATCTCCACAGGGGCATTCATGCCCTCGATGCTGGCGGCGATCTTGTCGATTCGGCCGCGGGCAATGAAGACATCGGCCTCGAACACCTTGCCCTCGTTCACCAGCCGGGCATTTCTGATCAGGATACGGCTCATGAACGCGCGTCCCCGTGGCTGACACTGGCTGGCTGCTTGAACCGGAACGGCATGACCCATCACTCACTGCTAAAATGTTATGTTATAACACTGTATACCAGTGGGTATTTCCCCGTCATCCTCTTCTTGCATTACAGGTAATCCGCATGCGCGTTTCTCACACTTCTGCCGCCGAACCCTACGCCGACACTGAACTGGCCTGCCTGGCGGGGGCCAAGGCTGCGCTGTATCGCTGGGCAGCGACGGTCGCCACGCGTGACGTCGACCAGGTGCTGGCGCTTTATGCACCAGATGCGATCCTGGTGCCGACCCTGTCGAACCAGGTACGGGACTGCGACGACAGCCGTCGCAACTACTTCGACAACTTCCTGGCCAATGATGGGCTGGTGTGTGACATCCAGGTATTCAAGAAACGGGTAAGCCGCAAGCTCGGCACCGTGGTGGTCGGTGGGCTCTATACGTTCGTCTATCGCCAAGCAGGCGTTCAGCAAGTGGTGCCCGCGCGCTTCCTGTTCACCTTTGAACGGATCGACGACCAGTGGCTGATCACCGGGCACCACTCGTCGATCGAGGCCTGAGGGTGGTGCCAGCAGGCGGCCGAGGTTCGCATCCGCCGCGAGCACGAGATGCGGCTACCGCCGAGGGTGGCTCGGTGGGCCCTACATCTGCCGCAGCACTGCGTATATTTCAGCCACGATCTGGCAGCTGGCCTGCTCCACCGTGCCTTCATTGCGGCACAGCACCCAGCCCTGTTCGGCAACCGCACGTTCGAACGCCTCGGTACAGGCTACTTGTTCATCCAGGGTGTGGATGACGGTACTGCGCAGCCCGCGGGTGCGCGCAGCCGCCCGGGCCCAGGAGGTTTCGGCGCCGGTGACCACGCCCACGTGCAGGTCCGGCACCTGCACGCCGCGCTCAAGGTTCAACTGCAGGATCTGCGCAAACGGCACGCTGCGGCGGAAGGCTGCGTCCGACGGGTACCAGCGATCGATCAGGATGATGCTGCCGGCCGGTTGCCGGGGCAGCACGTTTCGGGAAATCCAGGCACGGCTGTCGGCAAAGCGTTGGCAAACCTCATGCTCCAGCGCCTGGCAAGGGTTGCGGGCAAGCCTGTTGACCAAGGCCATGGTATCGCCGCGGTAGGGATCGTTGTTTCTCTCGCACAGGCGGACCACCTTGTGCCCGCCCAGCCTGAGGGCTTTCGTAACGGCTTCCAGCAAGGTGGTCTTGCCGGTGCCTTTAGGGCCATCGATAGAGACAAAAAGCGGACGGTTCATCGTTCAAAACCCATAAGCGCAAGCGCGGGATGAGAGCATTGATCACACCCCGCTTCAAGCGCTTGCGCTCAAGGAGTACATTTGTACCCCACCCGGGACAGGCGGCCCATTCGCTAGCGCGCGGGTGCCGCCCCCGTCAGGCGTTTTACCCACGCCGATGGCACGCAACAGGATGTAACACCGCGAGGACCGCTGCGGGTCACCAACTCGGATGCACTGGTGGCGCCGTTGCTGGCAGGCGTCGCGCTTGCCGAACTGCCAGAGTTCATTGCGGCGCACTACCTGGCCGATGGCCGCCTGGAACGGGTATTGCCGGCATGGCGCATGACCCAGGGCGGCCTGTATTTCGTCACCCCTTCGGCGCGGAGTCGGCCACGCAAGGTACAGGCATTGGCCGATTTCTTTGTCGAGCGGTTGTCTGCCGCCGCCTGGCGGGGCCCTCGGGCTGAGGGCTGAGCGCAGCTACCTGCGGGTGAAACGATTGGGGCCACCCTGCAGGCAGCCCCAAAGCGTCAGCTGGAGACTCAGGGCCGCATTGCGCTGGCCCTTTCACGGCGCCAGGACGCGCCCACCAAGGTGGGCTGCCCAGGCTCAGACCGCCAGCGCGAGCTCACGCAGCTCGCTGTTGAGGATGCGGTCGTTTTCGCTGTAGTCGACCGGGCAGTCGATCACGTGCACGCCTGGGGTCTTGATGCAGTGCTCCAGCAGCGGCAGCAGGCCGTCGGCGCTTTCCACGCGGTGGCCATTGGCGCCGTAGGCTTCGGCATACTTGACGAAGTCCGGGTTGCCGTAGTCCAGGCCGAAATCGGTGAAGCCCATGTTGGCCTGCTTCCAGCGGATCATGCCGTAGCCATCGTCACGCAGGATCACTACGGTGATGTGCATGCCCAGGCGCACGGCGGTTTCCAGTTCCTGGCTGTTCATCATGAAGCCGCCGTCACCGCACACCGAAATCACCGGGCGATCCGGGTAGACCAGGTGTGCAGCCATGGCCGATGGCAAGCCGGCGCCCATGGTCGCCAGGGCGTTGTCCAGCAGCACGGTGTTCGGTTTGTGCGCCTTGTAGTTACGG
>NZ_DKJF01000116.1:0-6380 GCF_002454615.1 Pseudomonas sp. UBA6699 | reverse complement strand
CCGCGCGGGCGGCGCTCGCTCCAACAGGCGCTGCATACCTTGTGGCAAACACCTGTTAGCCCTGACACGATCCCTGTGGGAGCTGGCTTGCCGGCGATGAGGCCGTTACTTACTGCGAGTAAGTGCGCAGGAAATTGCCGATCCGCCCAATTGCCGCTTCCAGGTCATCGACCCGCGGCAAGGTCACCACGCGGAAGTGGTCCGGCCACGGCCAGTTGAACGCGGTACCCTGAACGATCAGCAGCTTCTCCGACAGCAGCAGGTCAAGGGCGAACTTCTCGTCATTGAGGATCGGGCACACCTTCGGGTCGATCCGCGGGAACGCATACAGCGCACCCATCGGCTTCACGCAGCTTACCCCAGGGATGTCATTCAGCAGTTCATAGGTGCGGTTGCGCTGCTCCAGCAGGCGCCCAGGTGGCAGCACCAGGTCATTGATGCTCTGGTAACCGCCCAGCGCGGTCTGGATGGCATGCTGCGCCGGCACGTTGGCACACAGGCGCATGTTGGCCAGCATGTCGATGCCTTCGATGTAGCTTTGCGCATGGTGCTTGGGCCCGGAAATGATCAGCCAGCCAGAGCGGAAGCCCGCCACCCGGTACGACTTGGACAGGCCGTTGAAGGTCAGGCACAGCAGGTCTGGCGCCAGCGAGGCGGTGCTGATGTGCACGGCTTCGTCGTACAGGATCTTGTCGTAGATCTCGTCGGAGAACACCACCAGGTTGTGCTGGCGGGCCAGCGCCAGCATGCCCAGCAGCAACTCCCTGGAATACACCGCGCCCGTCGGGTTGTTCGGGTTGATGATCACCAGGGCCTTGGTGTTCGGGGTGATCTTGGCCTTGATGTCCTCCAGGTCGGGGAACCAGTCGGCCTGCTCGTCGCACAGGTAGTGCACCGGCTTGCCGCCGGCCAGGCTCACGGCAGCGGTCCACAGTGGGTAATCGGGCGCGGGGATCAGCACCTCGTCACCGTTGTTGAGCAACGCCTGCATCGACATCACGATCAGCTCGGAGACGCCGTTGCCGAGGTAGATATCCTCGATGGTGACACCTTCGATCTCTTTCTGCTGGCAGTACTGCATCACCGCCTTGCGTGCACTGAACAGGCCCTTGGAGTCGCTGTAGCCCTGCGCGGTGGGCAGGTTGCGGATCACATCCTGGAGAATTTCGTCGGGCGCCTCGAAGCCGAAGGGCGCTGGGTTGCCGATGTTCAGCTTGAGGATGCGGTGGCCTTCCTCTTCCAGGCGCTTGGCGTGCTTGAGCACTGGGCCGCGAATGTCATAGCAGACATTGGCGAGCTTGTTCGATTTGCTGAACTGCATGATGGGATCCCGATTGAGAATACGCGCTACGCCCCGCCGAAAGGTTTGAAAGGGCAGGAAGCGGGTGACAGACTGAACGCCTGGCACACGAAGCCACCTAATATACGTGCCGCCCGCGCCCTGGAAAAGACGGCGTGGGGTGAATTTCAGCCTGCCGAGGTTCCTGCATGAAAAAGATCGAGAAAACCCTGGAAGAATGGCGGTCGATGCTCGACCCCGAGCAGTACCAGGTTTGCCGCCTGAAGGGCACCGAACGGCCGTTCAGCGGCAAGTACAACAGCGAGCGCCGCGACGGCATTTACCATTGCATCTGCTGCAGCCTGCCGTTGTTCGACGCCCAGACCAAGTTCGATTCCGGCTGTGGCTGGCCGAGCTTCTACGCGCCGATCGAAGACAGCGCGATGATCGAGATCCGCGACACCTCCCATGGCATGATCCGTACCGAAGTCACCTGTGCCCGCTGCGATGCGCACCTGGGCCACGTGTTCCCCGACGGCCCGCCACCGACTGGCCTGCGCTACTGCATCAACTCGGTGTGCATCGACTTGCGCCCGCGCGACTGACCGGAGCCCGACCATGGCTGGATCGATACTGGACATTCCCTGCGTGACCCTGGGCGGCGAGCACAAGACCCTCGGCGACTACCCCGGCAAGGCGTTGCTGGTGGTCAATACCGCCAGCCAGTGCGGCTTTACCCCCCAGTACAAGGGGCTGGAGCAACTGTGGCAGGCCTACCGCGGGCGTGGCCTGGTAGTGCTGGGCTTTCCGTGCAACCAGTTTGGCCAGCAGGAGCCGGGCGAGGCGCGGGAAATTGCGCAGTTCTGCGAACGCAATTTCGGCGTGAGCTTCCCGCTGTTCCGCAAGGTGGACGTCAACGGCCCCGGCACCCACCCGTTGTATGTCGAACTGAAGCAGCGTGCCCCAGGCTTGCTTGGCTCGCAGAAGGTCAAGTGGAACTTCACCAAGTTCCTGCTCGACCCGGCCAGTGGCCAGGTCACGCGTTATGCGCCTTTCACCAAGCCGCAGGCACTGGAAGCGGACATCGAGCGCCTGCTCAGCCGCTGAGCGGCACCCAGTGGTCGACCAGCGCCAGCAGCTCTTCGCGGCGGAACGGTTTGGCCAGGTAGTCGTTCATGCCCGCGGCCCGGCAGCGCTCGCGCTCTTCGGGCATGGCGTTGGCGGTGAGGGCGACGATGGGCAGGTGCGGCCAGCGGCCGCTCTGGCGAATGCGCCGGCTGGCCTCGTAGCCGTCCATCACCGGCATGTTGCAGTCCATCAGCACCAGGTCGAAGGGTTGCCGTTCCAGCGCCGCCAGGGCCTCGGCGCCCTGGGTTGCCAGTTCGACCTGGCAACCGAGCTTGGCCAGCATCCCCTTGGCCACCAGCTGGTTCACCGGGTTGTCTTCTACCAACAAGATGCGCGCGCGGCCTTCGCCCTGGGTCACGGGCGGCGTGGCCAGCGGGTGTTCCGGCTCATGGCCTTGCAAGGTTCGGCGCAGGGTCTGGTACAAGGCGTTGCGCGCCAGCGGGCGGGCCAGCTGGTGCAGCGGTGCCAAAGCCAGCGACTGCTCTTGGGAAAGGAAGTTGCCGTAGGCGGTAACCAGCAGGATCGGCGCTTGCAGGGCCGGGCGCAGTTCGAATAGATGGTCCACGTCATCGGTTATCAACAGGTCGAACGCGGTGGCCTGCAGGGCCATGCGGCTGTCGTGCCGCTGGTAGCTCAAGCCCCAGGCGGGCAACACGCGCTGCAAGAGCTCGTGCAGCCCGCTGCCCGCCGCACTGAGGGCGGCCACGCGGCCTTGCAGGGGCTGTGGCGGGATGGCTTCAGTGTGCGCAGCCAGCGGCAGCTCGGCGGTGAAGCAACTGCCAAAGCCCGCTTCGGAGCTTATCTGCAGGTGCCCCTGCATGGCTTTGCACAGGTTGCGGGTCAGGGCCAGGCCAAGGCCGGTGCCGCCGTACTGGCGGGTGATCCCGGCGCCGGCCTGGGTGAAGGGCTGGAAGATGCGCACCTGGGCCTCTTCAGGGATGCCGATGCCCGTGTCACGCACTTGCAGGCGCACGCCGCCGGCAATGCGCTCAAGGCGTATATCGACGCGGCCGAAGCGGGTGAACTTCAAGGCATTGGACAGCAGGTTGCTGACGATCTGCCGCACCCGCGTGGGGTCGCCCAGCACGCTGCTGGGGAAGTCGCCGGCGATCAGGCAGGTCAGCTCCACGCTCTGTGCGGTGTTCTGCGACAGCAGGTTGGCGGTGTCTTCGACCATCGAGCCCATGTCGAAGGCAATGCGCTCCAGTTCCAGCTGGCCGGCGTCGAACTTGGACAGGTCGAGAATATCGTTCAGCAGTTCGACCAGTACCTTGCCCGAGTCGTGGGCAATCGCCAGCTGCTGGCGTTGCTCGCTGGGCAACGGGTTATCCAGCGCCAGGGCGATCATGCCGAGCATGCCGTTGAGCGGGGTGCGGATTTCGTGGCTCATGTTGGCAAGGAAGGCGGCGCGGGCCTGGGCCATGTCCAGCGCCCGCCGGCGGGCCTGTTCCAGCTCCTGGTTGGTCAGGCTCAGGCTGCTGTTGCTGGCCTTCAGCTCGTTGGTGCGTGCCGAGACGATGTCTTCCAGCTCGTTGAGGTACTGGGTCAGGCGGTTTTCCGCGGTGCGCCGCTGCTCGATTTCGGTGGCCATGCTGACGAACTGTTGGTTGGCCACTTTCACCAGCACGCCGATTTCATCAAGTTCGTGGCCGTGCGGGCATTCCAGGCGGGTTTGCCGGGGTTTGCGCGGGTCGCTGCCGCTGAGCGCACTGATAACGGTGACCAGTGGCTTGGTCAACATCAGGTAGAACAGTGCCAGCAGCAGGCCTGTCAGCACCAGGCTGCGGGCAAAACCGTTGAGCAGGGTGATGCCGGCACGGTCGAGAAAGCGGCTGCCGAAGGCGAAGGTGTCGACGTCCAGGTACAGGGTGCCAAGGTATTCCTCGGGCATATGGGTAAGGTACAGGCTTTCGCTCAACTGGCGCTGTTCGCCGAACAGGAAGTCGCTCAGCGGCCGTAGACGGTCTTGCAGGCGTGGGCGCTCGACATCGGCCAGGACCGTCTGGTTGTTGTCGATCAGCCGTGCGCGGATCACCGCCGGCGACTGCAGCAGGCCGCGGGTCAGTTCCAGGGCCAGTTCCGAGTCGATGTTGTAGGCGATACGCGAGGCCGGGTTGTGGCTGATTTGCAGCAAGGCCCGCACTTCACGGTTGATGGATGCGTCTACGCTGGCATAATCGATGCCGATCTGGATGAGACTGAGCAATGTTCCCAGGATGAAGCCGACCAGGACTGTCAACCGGGCTTGCTTGTATGACAGGCGATTGGTGAACTTGATATCCATGAGTTCCGAGCTGGTTTCCCATTCCTTGCGCTGCGCAAGCATAGCCGATCATCCCCGGCTGCTGGTGGGTCTGTCTGTTCATTTCAGTTGATCGCCAAGCGGGGGCCGCTTTGCGCCCCTTCGCGGGCCCCAGGCCAAACACAATCCTTGTAGGAGCGGGCAAGCCCGCGAAGGGGCGCGCAGCGGCCCCAAAAAACTGAAATTGCTAGGAGTCGTCATGGACGCTCGCTTGATCGCTTTCCTGGACCGCGCCGAATCGGTACTGGCGCGCCTCGAACCCCTGCTGCCGGCCCCGCGCCCGCACATCGACTGGGCCACCACCCTGGCTGCCCGCTGGCAGCGCGATGGCCGCAGCGGCTACCTGCTGCCGCTGGAAGTCAGCCTGGACATCCGCCTCACCGACCTGATCGGCGTCGACAAACAGCGTGACCAGCTGGGCCGCAACACGCACCAGTTCATCAAAGGCATGCCCGCCAACCACGCCTTGCTGTGGGGTTCGCGCGGCACCGGCAAGTCGTCGCTGGTGCGTGCGCTGCTGGCCGAGCACGCCAGCGCCGGTTTGCGCCTGATCGAAATCGAACGCGACCACCTGGCCGACCTGCCGCGCGTGGTCGAGCAACTGCAGAAGCTGCCGCAGCGCTTCATCCTGTTCTGCGACGACTTGTCGTTCGAGGCCGGGGAGGGCGACTATCGGGTGCTCAAGAGCGTGCTCGATGGCTCGCTGGAGCAGGCACCGGACAATGTCCTGCTGTACGCCACTTCCAACCGCCGCCACCTGGTGCCGGAAAAGGAGAGCGACAACGAAAACTGGAAAAGGGTCGACGGCGAGCTGCACCCCAGTGAAGCGGTGGAGGACAAGATCGCGCTGTCCGACCGCTTTGGCCTGTGGCTGTCGTTCTACCCGTTCACCCAGGCGCACTTCCTTGACGTGGTCGAGCACTGGATCGGCCAGCTGGCGGCCCCGGCCGGGCTGGCCTGGCAGCGTGACGAAGCGCTGGAAATTCTCGCCGTGCGCTGGGCTACCGGCCGCGGTAACCGTAATGGCCGTTGTGCCTATCAGTTCGCTCGCTACTGGGTCGGGCTGCAATTGCTGGAGCAAAAGTAAATGATCGACCTCAATGCCAGTGGCGCCGGCCTCGACGGCTACCACCTGCTGGCGGCGCAAGTGCAGGCGCTGTTTGCCGACGAACGTGATTTCATCGCCAATGCCGCGCAGTTTTCGGCATTTCTCTACCACCAGGTAGGCGACCTGAACTGGGCGGGCTTCTACCTCAACCGTAACGGGCAACTGGTGCTGGGCCCGTTCCAGGGCCAGGTGGCGTGCGTGCGCATTCCGTTCGGCAAAGGCGTGTGCGGCGCGGCGGCTGCCACCGGCAAGACCCAGCGGGTCGAGGACGTGCATGCGTTCCCGGGGCACATTGCCTGCGACAGTGCGTCGAACAGCGAGCTGGTGATACCGCTGGTGAAGGAGGGCAGGCTGATTGGTGTGCTGGACCTGGACAGCCCGAGGCTGGCGCGATTCAGCGAGGCGGACCAGGTGGGGCTGGAGCGCCTGGCGGCGATCTTCTTGGAGCTGACTGACTGCTGATTGTTGTGTTGCCTGGGCTGGCCCTATCGCCGGCAAGCCAGCTCCCACTAGGTAACCGCAGGCTCGAAGACCTGTGCAGTAACCTGTGGGAGATTCTATGG
>NZ_DKJF01000002.1:0-38672 GCF_002454615.1 Pseudomonas sp. UBA6699 | reverse complement strand
GGCACCGGGGCGGCAGGCTCGGCCGCCTGCCCGGCTTCCGGCGCGGTGGCCGGCGGCAGGTCTGGCGGGGTCTGCAGCATCTCTTCGGGGAGCTCCTGGGCATCCTTGATCGCGACAGGGCTAAGCACTTCATTATTCATCTGACGTTCCTGAGGACGTTAACGCCCTATCATCAATTGAGCGGCAAGATAAGCGCCCATTATGACGCCTGTGTGACATGGCAGGGCAAGCCATGACGCGTGGCTATGGCAATGTGGTGTAGGAATTGTTCATGTGGAGACACATTTGGACACTTTCCCGAATGCCCGCGAAGGGGTAGGCTGCGCGTTCATTTCGCCAGCACCTCAGAAAATGCTTCAACAATTCCTGCAGGATTTCGGCTACTTTGCCCTTTTTCTAGGCACCTTCTTCGAAGGCGAGACCATCCTGGTGCTTGCAGGATTCCTTGCATTCCGCGGTTACATGGACATCAACCTGGTGTGCCTGGTGGCGTTCTTCGGCAGCTATGCCGGCGACCAGTTGTGGTATTTCATGGGCCGGCGCCACGGCCGCAAGATTCTGGCCCGCAAGCCGCGCTGGCAGGCGATGGGCGACCGGGCGCTGGCCCACATTCGCCGCCACCCCGACATCTGGGTACTGAGTTTCCGCTTCGTCTACGGCCTGCGCACGGTCATGCCCGTGGCCATTGGCCTGTCGGGCTATCCGCCACGCCGCTACCTGCTGCTGAACGGCATTGGCGCAGCGATCTGGGCCATTGCCCTGGGTGCGGCGGCCTATCACTTCGGCGCCATCCTCGAAGGCCTGCTGGGCAACGTCAAGCGGTACGAACTATGGGTGTTGGCCGCCCTGCTGGGGCTGGGCGTGCTGTTGTGGCTGCGCCGTCGCTTCCGTGCCCTGCGCGCAGAGCGCAAGGCCGCCGCCCAGGCGGCGGACGAACAGCGCGACCAGCAGTGACCCCGAGGCGCCAGTGCGGCGCATCGGGTTGCACACAGCGTGTCGGGTTGCCGGACGAACAAGGCAGCCGCGCGCCTGTCACAAGCATGACTGGCCCTGAAAACCAACCCGGCGAGCGCCCGCTCGCAATGCGCCGCGCAGGCAGCGCTCGATCTCCCAGGCGCGACACAACACTGGAGCTTCAAACATGACTAAAAAAGTAGCGGTGGTTCTTTCCGGCTGTGGCGTGTACGACGGCGCCGAAATTCACGAAAGCGTGATCACCCTGCTGCGCCTGGACCAGCGCGGCGCGCAAGTGCAGTGCTTCGCGCCGAACATTGCGCAGATGCATGTGATCAACCACCTGACCGGCGAAGAGATGCCCGAGTCGCGCAACGTGCTGGTGGAATCGGCGCGCATTGCCCGGGGCGAGGTCAAGGACATCCGCGAGGCCAAGGCCGAAGACTTCGATGCGCTGATCGTGCCGGGTGGCTTTGGGGCGGCGAAGAACCTGTCCAACTTCGCCGTGGAAGGCGCCAACTGCAGCGTCAACCCAGACGTGCTGGCCCTGGCCGAAGCCTTTGCCGCTGCCTGCAAGCCTGTTGGCCTGATCTGCATTTCGCCGGCACTGGCGGCGAAGATCTACGGGCCGGGGGTGGTCTGCACCATTGGCAGCGACGCGGGTACTGCGGCGGCAGTGGTGAAGATGGGCGGCACCCATGAAGAATGCGACGTGCACGACATTGTCGAAGATACCCAACGCAAGCTGGTGACGACCCCGGCTTACATGGAGGCCAAGTCGATCAGCGAGGCGGCTGGCGGCATCAACAAGCTGGTGGACCGGGTGCTGGAGCTGACCCACGAGTAAGGCCCGCCTACGCGCAGCCCAGAATCCGGCGCGGTCAATGGCCTGCGTACGCCGATCAATGTGGGAGCGGCCTTGTGTCGCGAAAGGGCCGCGCAGCGGCCCCAGGATTTGAGCCTCGCCGCATAAATTACCGGGGCCGCTGCGCGCCCCTTTCGCGACACAAGGCCGCTCCCACAAAAGGGCCGCGTTACACTTCAGGCCCTCGATAGTCGCGAAATGATCCGGTCCAGCGCATTGGCGAACGCCTGCTTGTCGCGCTCCCCATAAGCCGCCTGCCCTCCCCCGACCTGGCCCTGCTCGCGCAAATCGGTGAACAGGTTGCGCGCGGCCAGCCGATCACCCATGTTGCGCTCGTCGAACTCGCGCCCGCGTGGGTCCAGCACTGCCACCCCCTTCTTGACCAGGCGGTCGGCCAACGGCACGTCACTACAGATCACCAGCTCGCCCGGCACGGCATGCTCGACCAGATAATCGTCGGCCGCATCCATGCCACTGGGCACCACGATCAACCGCACGATCGCAAACGCAGGCCTGGCCACTGCCTGGCCCGCCACCATCACCACCTCGAACTTGCGCTTGAGGGCGAACTTGACGATCAGATCCTTGGCTGCCTTGGGGCAGGCATCGGCATCGATCCATACACGCATCGGATAATCTCTTCATCAGCTCAATGTGCTCATGATGCCTCATGCACGGCAACAGCCGGAACCGGCCGGCGCGCTGGAAAAATGGCGCCAATATTCCAATTAGCGCTTATCCGCCCCCCTTACTCAGGCTAAACTCGCCACAGCTTCACTGGCCTGCCCGAGCGCGCAATGAACCACCCCCACGAAATCCGCCCCGACCTGGACCAAGGCATCGACCGCAAAGTCCTGGCGACACTGCGCGCGCGTTTCCTGCACCTGAACCAGGCTCGGCTGCAGCGGGCAATGGAGGGCCTGTCGACACGTCAGCAACAAGTGCTGCTGCTGTTGCCCTTGCTGTTTCACGTGAACCACCCGCTATTGCCGGGTTACGTCTCGCGCAGCACCCCCGCAGGCGTCTCGGGCTACGAGCCCGGTAGCGAGCTGGTCGCAGAAGCCCAGCGCCTGGCCCGCTCATTCACCTACAAGGCCCAGCACGGCAACCCGCCACGGCCGATACACGGCCTGTTCCTGATGGGCAGCCTGGGCTCGCTGGCGCAGGCCGAGCACAGCGACATGGACGTATGGGTATGCCACGCCCCCGGCTTGCCCGAGCCGTTGCTCGAAGAGCTGCGCCGCAAGTGCCAAATGCTGGAAACCTGGGCGGCCAGCCTGGGCGCGGAGGCACACTTTTTCCTGATCGACACCCAAGGGTTTGCCCAAGGCCAGCGTGATGGTCAGCTTGGCTCAGACAATTGCGGGACTACCCAGCATTACCTGCTGCTGGACGAGTTCTACCGCACCACCGTGTGGCTGGCCGGGCGTACGCCGCTGTGGTGGCTGGTGCCGGTCTACGAAGAAGGCAATTACCAGGCCTATACCCAGACCCTGCTGGCCAAGCGTTTTATCCGCAGCCAGGATGTGCTCGACCTGGGCAACCTGGCGCACATTCCGCCCGGCGAGTTCATTGGTGCCGGCCTGTGGCAACTGTTCAAAGGCATCGACTCACCCTACAAGTCGCTGCTCAAACTGCTGCTGACCGAGGCCTACGCCAGTGAATACCCTGGCGTGCGCTGCCTGAGCCTGGACTACAAGCAGGCAGTGTTCGCCAACCAGCTGGACCTGGACGAGCTGGACCCGTATGTCATGGTCTACCGGCGCATCGAACGCTACCTGCTGCAAAAGGGCGAGCCTGTGCGCCTGGAACGGGTACGGCGCAGCCTGTACCTGAAGGTGAACAAGAAGCTCAGCGACCAGAACCGTAGCAATGGCTGGCAGCGCCGTTTGCTTCAGCGCCTGGCTGACCAGTGGGGGTGGGATGAGCGGCAGCTGGCGATACTGGACAGCCGCAGCCAATGGAAAGTCCAGCAGGTTGCCGTGGAGCGCCGCGAACTGGTGGCCGAGCTGAACCACAGCTATCGCTTCCTTGGCCAGTTCGCACGCACCCGAAGCGCCAGCAGCCGCGCCGACCAACGCGAGCTCAACGTGCTGGGCAGGCGCCTGTATGCAGCCTTCGAGCGCCGTGCCGGCAAGGTCGAGGTGATCAACCCGGGTATCGCCCCGGACCTCGCCGAAGACACCCTCACCCTGGCTCAGTTACCTAACCGCAAGGAATCGGGGAGCTACCACTGGGAACTGTACAGCGGCAACCTGAGCCCGCACGACATCGAGTGCTTCAACCCGATAAAACGCTGCCGCGAGCTGCTGGAACTGCTGGCCTGGGCCCATCGCAACGGGGTCATCGACAGCGGCACGCGCTTGGCGCTGCACCCGGGTGTCAGTGACCTGAGCGAGTTCGAGCTGGTCAACCTGCTCGGTTGCCTGCAGCAATGCATCCCCCTGCCCTTGCCGACCGTGAGTGAGGTGCGCCTGCTGCAACCCAGCGTTGCCGATGAAGTGCTGCTACTGGTCAACGTGGCCATCGACCCACTGCGCCACCACCGCGACCTGAACATCCTGATGACCACCGAGCGCATCGACTCACTGAGCTATGCCGGGGTGCGGGAGAACCTGGTGCTGACCTTGGACCAGGTCACCCTGAACAGCTGGAACGAAGTGCTGGTTCAGCGCTTTGACGGCGAACACGCGCTGGTGCGCTGCCTGCGTGACTTTCTCAACAGCCCGGTGGCGCATGGCCACCGGCCGCGGGTACGGGTGCATTGCTTCTGCCCGAGCCGCGCACAGGCCATCAGCCAACGGGTGGAAGAGATCTTCGACACCGTGCAGCTGTTGCAAGCCCAGGGCCTGCAGCACCGCTACCTGCTACAGGTCGCCCGGCACACCCATGTGCTGGAGCTGCAAACGGGGCATGTCAGCCTGAGCACCCTGGCCGAGCACGATGCCCTGCTGGCCTACCTGGGCGAAGAACGCAGTGTCTACAGCCCGTTGTACCTGGACGCCAACGCCCTGCAAGATCAGGACCTGCGCCTGGTGCTGGAGCAGGGCCGGCCGGCGTGCATTCAGGTGTTCTACCGCCTGCAGGACGAATGGGCCGAGCTGTACGTGCTGGATGAATGCAACGCGTTATGGCAACAGCGCCTACCGCTGCATGACGAGGCGCACCTGCTGTTGCCGCTGCAGCGCTTTTTGCGCTCGGTGGTGATGCGCCGCGAGGCTCGCCTGCCGCTGGATGACCTTGGGCAGGCGGCCCTGGATATCCAGTACGCGCAGCTACTGCCTGGCGGCCCGGGCAAGGCCCGCAGCATCGAAGCGCGCGTGGCGCCGCAGGAGGGCAGTGACCAGCCTTACTATGAAGTGCAGGCCATCATCCAGGCCGGTGTAGGGGGTGCTGCGCATGTGACACTGTACTGCGACCAGCAGGAGTTTTCCGAGCTGGAGCATGGGCCGCAGCTGTATGCGGTAGTGGCGCGGCAGATCATTGGCCAGCGGCGCGGGGCCGGGAAGTACCGGTGCTATATCACCGACCTGGATTTGTCCGAGCTGCTGGATGACCGGCTGGGGGCAACGCAGGTTTACCTGAGCTACAAGCGGGTGCTGGAGCAGGCATTGAACGAGGGGTTGGAGCAGGTGCTGTGCCAATGACCGGGCTGCTCCAACATGGGCCGCATGGCGGCCCAGGCCTCAGAGGTCGAAATCACCCGCCGCTTCAGGCTGGTACTCGACTTCCAGCAGTTTCAGCTTGAGGGTTTTGCCCCCCGGCGCCGGCCAGTCGATCTGTTCACCCACCGACAACCCCAGCAAAGCGCAGCCAATTGGCGCCAGCACCGAAACCTTGCCTTCCGCCCCGGCATCCTTCGGGTACACCAGGGTCAGGTGGTAGTCCTTGCCGCTGGCTTCCTCACGGCAGTGCACGCGCGAGTTCATGGTCACCACGCCTGCGGGTACTTCCTCATGACCGACGACCTGAGCGGCACGGTCCAGCTCCTCCTGCAGGGCGAACACACCCGGCGTACTCTCGTCGAGGCTGTCGATCAGACGCTCCAGACGCTGTACGTCCAATCGGGTGAGGATAAGGGAAGGCTTGGTGCTCATGATCCAGTCAGACTCCTTTGAACAGGCAATTTTCAATGCACAGATAAAGCAAAACCCCGCCCAAGGGCGGGGTTTGAAAAGGCTTTGGCGTCATCGACGCAGAACCCGACACTACCACAGACGGGCAAATACTCAAGCCCCTGCGGTCAGTGTGCCTTTG
The DNA here is from genome assembly GCF_002454615.1 of Pseudomonas sp. UBA6699. Lineage (NCBI taxonomy): Bacteria > Pseudomonadati > Pseudomonadota > Gammaproteobacteria > Pseudomonadales > Pseudomonadaceae > Pseudomonas > Pseudomonas sp. UBA6699. The sequence goes on along the minus strand of NZ_DKJF01000002.1, from coordinate 32,596 downwards.
CCTGCGCACGCAGGACCTGTGCCTCGCGGCAGATCTGCCGGCGCCGCTCGTCATCGGCCGAGCGCCACTCGCGAATATGCTCGACATGCCGGTGGCAACCGGTGCAGACACGCTGCTCGTCGAGCCGGCAGACACTGATGCAGGGTGATGGCACCGCGGGGCTGACATTGCTGTACAACGGCTTGGGTGGCCGCGGCTGGGCGCTGCTCATGTCAGATCTCGTCGAAGTCCAGCTTTTCGCCAGCCCGCTCCCAAACGATGCGTTCGAGCATTTCGCCCAGCAGCTCTTCGCTCTTTTCGCAGACCCACTTTTTAGTCTCTTCGTCGTAGTCGAAGTGGAAACCACCGGAACGGTCAGCCAGCCACAGTTGGCGCAGCGGCTCCTGACGGCTGAAGATCAGCTGGGCGCCGCCTTCGAACTTGACGGTGAGCACGCCAGCGGAATTCTCCGTGTCCAGGTCCAGGCCGCTCTCGTCGAACAGGTCTTCCAGGGCCTGTTGGGTCGCGTCGACCAGATCGTGGAAACGCGCTTCACTCAAACTCATTGCAGGAACCTCGAAATTGGCGGCATTACAGGCAAGCCGGGGAAGATACGGGCGCAACGCGCCAGCCGCAAGCTGCTAGCTACAAGCCGCAAGAAAAAGCCCAGCCTACACCCGATCGCTTTTTCTTGCCGCTTGAAGCTTGAAGCTTGCCGCGTCTGCTGCCCGCCCGGCGGACCGGCCCTTGCATAGGCAAGCCGCCGGTCGCTCGGTATACTCGGGCGCAATACTGCATTTTCTAAGGATTTCACCCATGAAGCGCCTGATTTCCTCCTTCGCGGCGCTGGTCGCTGTTGCCTGCCTCGTTTCGGCCTGCGGCCAGAAAGGCCCGCTGTATCTGCCGGACGACGGCGATAACGGTAAAGCGCACAAGTCGCACCAGCACTCGTCGAAAGCCAAGCCGACCGCGGTCCAGGAGCAGCCGCCAGCGCTCGAGTCCGAGCCCGAGCAGTCGCCTGCGCAGTAAAGGAAACCAGATGAACGCTTTCAACTACCGCGACGGCGAGCTGTTCGCGGAGGGTGTAGCCCTGTCAGCCATCGCCGAACGCCATGGCACGCCTACCTACGTGTACTCGCGCGCTCACATCGAGGCCCAGTACCGCAGCTACACCGACGCCCTGCAAGGCGCCGAGCACCTGGTGTGCTTTGCGGTCAAGGCCAACTCCAACCTCGGCGTGCTGAACGTGCTGGCACGCCTGGGTGCAGGTTTCGACATTGTCTCCGGCGGCGAGCTGGAGCGTGTGCTGGCGGCCGGTGGCCGCGCTGACCGCGTGGTGTTCTCCGGCGTGGGGAAAACCCGCGAAGACATGCGCCGCGCCCTGGAAGTGGGTGTGCACTGCTTCAACGTGGAGTCCACTGACGAGCTGGAGCGCCTGCAGGTGGTGGCCGCCGAAATGGGCAAGGTTGCCCCGGTATCGCTGCGGGTCAACCCGGACGTGGACGCCGGTACCCACCCTTACATCTCCACTGGCCTTAAAGAAAACAAGTTCGGCATCGCCATTGCCGACGCCGAAGCCATCTACGTGCGTGCGGCGCAGTTGCCGAACCTTGAAGTGGTCGGTGTCGACTGCCACATCGGCTCCCAGCTGACCACCATCGACCCGTTCCTCGACGCGCTCGACCGCCTGCTGGTGCTGGTCGACCGCCTGGCCGAGTGCGGCATTCACCTGCGCCACCTGGACCTGGGCGGCGGTGTCGGGGTGCGCTACCGTGACGAACAGCCGCCGTTGGTGGCCGACTACATCAAGGCCATCCGCGAGCGCGTTGGCGACCGCGACCTGGCCCTGGTGTTCGAGCCTGGCCGCTATATCGTGGCCAATGCCGGCGTGTTGCTGACCCGCGTGGAATACCTCAAGCACACCGAACACAAGGACTTCGCCATCATCGATGCGGCGATGAACGACCTGATCCGCCCTGCCTTGTACCAGGCCTGGATGGGCGTCAGCGCGGTCAAGCCGCGTGGCGGTGAAGGCCGTGCCTATGACCTGGTCGGGCCGATCTGCGAGACCGGCGACTTCCTCGGCAAGGACCGTGTCCTCGACCTGGCCGAAGGTGATTTGCTGGCTGTCGAGTCGGCGGGCGCCTATGGTTTTGTCATGAGCTCCAACTACAACACCCGTGGTAGATGCGCCGAAATCCTGGTTGACGGTGACCAGGCGTTCGAAGTACGCCGCCGCGAGACCATCGCCGAACTGTACGCTGGCGAAAGCCTGCTGCCGGAGTAAGCCCATGCTACTGCGTTTTACCAAGATGCATGGGCTGGGCAACGACTTCATGGTCCTGGACCTGGTCAGCCAGCACGCCCACATCCAGCCCAAGCACGCCAAGCAATGGGGTGACCGCCACACCGGCATCGGCTTCGACCAGTTGCTGATCGTCGAGGCGCCGAACAACCCGGAAGTGGACTTCCGCTACCGTATCTTCAATGCCGACGGCTCCGAAGTGGAGCAGTGCGGCAACGGTGCGCGCTGCTTCGCCCGTTTCGTGCTGGACAAGCGCCTGACCGCGAAAAAACGCATCCGCGTGGAAACCAAGAGCGGCATCATCGTGCTGGACGTGCAAAACGACGGCCAGGTGAGTGTCGACATGGGCCCACCGCGCTTCACCCCTGCCGAAATCCCCTTCGTCGCCGACGCGCAGGCGCTGAGCTACCCACTGGAAGTCGACGGCCAGCTGCATTCGATTGCCGCCGTGTCCATGGGTAACCCGCATGCCGTGCTGCGTGTCGACGACGTGCGTACTGCCCCCGTGCATGAACTGGGCCCGAAGATCGAAAACCACCCACGCTTCCCGCAGCGGGTGAATGCCGGCTTCCTCCAGGTCATGGACCGCCACCGGGCCAACCTGCGCGTGTGGGAACGCGGCGCGGGCGAAACCCAGGCCTGCGGCACCGGCGCCTGCGCCGCCGCCGTGGCGGCGATCAGCCAGGGCTGGATGGACTCCCCGGTATCCCTCGACCTGCCAGGTGGCCGCCTGCACATCGAATGGGCCGGCCCCGGCAAGCCCGTGGTGATGACCGGCCCGGCCGTACGCGTCTACGAAGGACAGGTTCGTCTCTAAGCGAGTAACCGCCATGACCGATCAGCCCAAGGTTGTACCCCAGCAGTCCGCCGAGCTCGATGCCGAGGCGGTGGTCGCCTACCTGCGCGCCCACCCTACCTTCTTCAGCGAGCACGACGAGTTGCTGATCGAACAGCGTATTCCGCACCAGCGTGGCGACAGCGTGTCGCTGGTCGAGCGCCAGCTCAAGCTGCTGCGCGACCGCAACATCGAGATGCGCCACCGCCTGTCACAACTGATGGACGTGGCCCGCGACAACGACCGGCTGTTCGACAAGACGCGCCGGCTGATCCTCGACCTGCTTGATGCCGGTAGCCTGGAAGAAGTGGTCATGGCCGTCGAAGACAGCCTGCGCCAGGAGTTTCAGGTGCCCTTTGTCAGCCTGATCCTGTTCGGTGACAACGTTGCCCCCGTGGGGCGCTGGGTCAGCAATGCCGAGGCCCAACAGGCCATCGGTGCCCTGTTGGGCGGTGGCAAGACGGTCAGCGGCAACCTGCGCGAACATGAACTGGCCTTCCTGTTCGGCGAGGAACAGCGCCGCGAGGTCGGCTCCAGCGCCGTGGCCGCGCTGGAGTACCAGGGGTTGCATGGGGTGCTGGCAATCGGTAGCCGAGACCCGCAACACTACAAGAGCAGCGTCGGCACGCTGTTCCTCGGCTACATCGCCGAAGTGCTCGGCCGTGTCGTGCCACGGGTGACCCAGACCCTGCGTTCGGTACGCTGATGGAACGCCAGCTGGAGGCTTATTGCGCACACCTGCGCAGTGAGCGCCAGGTGTCGGAGCACACCTTGCTGGGCTACCGTCGCGACCTGGACAAGGTCATTGCCTATTGCAAGGAGCACGGTATTGCCGACTGGCAAGCGCTGCAGATTCAGCAGTTGCGTCAGCTGGTCGCCCGCCTGCATCACCATGGTCAGGCCTCGCGCAGCCTGGCGCGGCTGCTGTCCGCTGTACGCGGCCTGTACCGTTACCTGAACCGCGAAGGCCTGTGCCAGCACGACCCTGCCGCCGGCTTGAGCGCCCCCAAGGGCGAGCGCAAGCTACCCAAGGTGCTGGACACCGACCGTGCGCTGCAGCTACTCGATGGCGGCGTGGACGACGACTTTATTGCCCGCCGTGACCAGGCCATGCTGGAGCTGTTCTATTCCTCGGGCCTGCGCCTGTCTGAGCTGACCAACCTCGACCTGGATCACCTGGACCTTGCCGCCGGCCTGGTGCAGGTACTGGGCAAAGGCGGCAAGGCGCGGGTGCTACCGGTCGGCCGCAAGGCCCGCGAAGCGCTGAAGGAATGGTACCGCCTGCGCGGCATCGGCAACCCGCGCGACCGCGCCGTGTTCATCACCCGCCAGGGCAACCGCATCAGCCCCCGTACCGTACAGCAGCGGGTCAAGGCCGTGGGTGAACGTGAACTGGGCCAACACCTGCACCCGCACATGCTCCGCCATTCCTTCGCCAGCCATGTGCTGGAATCGTCCCAGGACCTGCGCGCAGTGCAAGAGATGCTCGGCCATGCCGACATCAGCACCACGCAAATCTATACCCATCTGGACTTCCAGCACCTGGCGGCGGTGTACGACAGCGCCCACCCCCGGGCCAAACGCAGCAAAGGCACAGACTCATGAGCATCAAGCTGATCACCTTCGACCTCGACGACACCCTGTGGGACACCGCGCCAGTGATTGCCAGTGCGGAAGTCGTGCTGCGCGACTGGCTCGAAGCCAACGCCCCCCTCCTGGGCGGGGTGCCGGTGGAACACCTGTTCGCCATCCGCGAACGCCTGGTGCAGGCCGAGCCCGGCCTGAAACACCGCATCAGTGCCCTGCGCCGGCGGGTACTGTTCCATGCCCTGGAAGAAGTCGGCTACAGCGAGAAACACGCACAGGACCTGGCCAATGAAGGCTTCGAGGTATTCCTGCATGCTCGCCACCAGGTGCAGATCTTCCCCGAGGTGCAGCCAATGCTGGAGATCCTGCGGCATCAGTACACCCTGGGCGTTGTCACCAATGGCAATGCCGACGTCAGCCGGCTAGGGCTGGCGGATTACTTCCGCTTCGCCCTGTGTGCCGAGGACCTGGGCATTGGCAAGCCGGACCCGGCGCCGTTTTTGGAGGCCTTGCGGCGTGGCGAGGTCGACGCCGGTGCGGCGGTGCACATTGGTGATCACCCGGCTGACGACATTGCCGGTGCCCAGCGCGCCGGGTTGCGTGCGGTTTGGTTCAACCCGCAGGGCAAGGCCTGGGCGGGCGAGCAGGCGCCGGATGCCGAGATCCGGCACCTGTCGCAGCTGCCCGACGTGCTCGCACGCTGGCGCTGACAGGGGCCGCTTTGCGGCCCATTCGCGGGCACGCCCGCTCCCACAGGGACCGTGCAGGTCCCAAGACCTGTGGGGGCGGGCTTGCCCGCGAAGCGGCCGGCACAGGCACAAAAAAGCCCGCAGCGACGGCGGGCTTCTTGACGATCAGCCAATCAGATAGGGCGGCTGCCGTACTTGTTGTCCGGCTTCTTGGGCGGGTCGGCGACCACGTTGGCCTCGACTTCCTGCACCTTGCCACCGCGCGACAGAAATTCTTCCATCGCCTTGGCCAGTGCATCACGCTCTTTCTGCTTGGCTTCCATGCTCGGCATCTCGTCTACCGAGACTGCCGCCTTGGATTTGCCCTTGGCAGCGGGTGCCGGGCTGCTGTCGTCATCGCCAGCGTCTTCGACGCCGTCATCAGCCGCCGCTTCGAGGCCTTCATCGCCCTCGTCTTCGTCACCTACTTCGAGGTCATCATTTTCCAGATCGTCGTCGCTCATGTTCTACCTCATGACTTGCGAAAAGCAGGTTAGTTATAGACCAGTGCAGCCGTAGACCGGCAGCTACCAGTGAAAATTCAACTGGCCGTGGGTTAGGCCACTGCCCTTGGGGCCGGCGCTCCTGATGGGAGGCGGTACCCAGCAGGCCCTGCTCCTGGCAGAACCTGACAAATCCATTAGCCCCTGCTGGCCACTCGCTATTGGCAAGCCTAGCAAAGGCTGGTTGAAGTGCGCGGACTGCTTGCCAAACACCCTTCGGCGCGCATTCTAGCGCGCCGGTAGAAAAAGCAAAGCACCATAAATGCCCTACGACTTGTAAGTTTTTTGCCTACGTCGCGAACGTGCCGGATAAACCGTTTGCCGAGCGGGAAATGTTAAAAATCTGGCAAAAAAATGCCCGGCAAGCCGGGCAAGTTTTTACCGCGTCGCAGTTACAGGTTGTAGCCGCGCTCGTTGTGCTGAGCCAGGTCGAGACCGACCGACTCTTCTTCTTCGTTGACCCGCAGGCCCATCACCAGGTCCAGCACCTTGAGAATCACGTAGGTGACGATGGCGGTGTAGACCACGGTAAAGATCACGCCTTTGGCCTGTACCCAGACCTGCATGCCGATGTCGGTGACAGTACCGAAGCCGCCCAGTGCCGGGGCTGCGAACACGCCGGTGAGGATGGCGCCGATGATGCCGCCCACACCGTGAACACCGAAGGCGTCCAGCGAGTCGTCATAGCCCAGCTTGCGCTTGAGGGTGGTGGCGCAGAAGTAGCAGATCACACCCGAAGCCAGGCCGATTACCAGGGCACCCATGGGGCCCACGGTACCCGCGGCCGGGGTGATGGCGACCAGGCCGGCAACCACACCCGAAGCGATGCCCAGGGCGCTCGGCTTGCCGTGGCCGATCCACTCGGCGAACATCCAGCCCAGTGCCGCAGCGGCGGTGGCGATCTGGGTCACCAGCATGGCCATGCCGGCGGTGCCGTTGGCCGCTGCAGCAGAACCTGCGTTGAAGCCGAACCAGCCGATCCACAGCATGGCCGCGCCCATCAGGGTGTAGCCCAGATTGTGGGGCGCCATAGGGGTGGTCGGGTAGCCTTTGCGCTTGCCCAGTACCAGGCAGCAGACCAGGCCGGCGATACCTGCGTTGATGTGCACCACGGTGCCGCCAGCGAAGTCCAGTACGCCCCAGTCCCACATCAGTGCACCGTCACCGCTCCACACCATGTGCGCGATTGGCGCGTATACCAGGGTGAACCAGATACCCATGAACACCAGCATCGCGGAGAACTTCATGCGCTCGGCGAAGGCACCGACGATCAGCGCAGGGGTGATGATGGCGAAGGTCATCTGGAAGGTGATGAACACCGCTTCAGGGAACAGCGCAGTGGCCGAAGTCAGGCTCTCGGGCGTGACACCGCTGAGGAAGGCCTTGGAGAAGCCGCCAACGAACGAATTGAAATTGAGTACGCCTTTTTCCATACCGGCGGTATCGAAGGCCATGCTATAGCCGTAGACGACCCAGAGAATGCTCATCAGGCCGGTGATTGCAAAGCACTGCATCATCACCGACAGCACGTTCTTGGAACGCACCATGCCGCCATAGAACAGGGCCAGGCCCGGAATGGTCATGAACAGCACCAGCGCCGTCGCGGTCAGCATCCAGGCGGTGTCGCCGGAGTTCAGCGCTGGGGCAGCTTCCTCTGCCAGGGCGAGCCCGGGGGTTACGAGGGACAATAGGGCTCCTAGCCCTGCGATCTTACGCAGAGTCATGTTGTTTTCTCCTGGGGCTTTGGGTTTGGTGAGGCTTTGTTGTTGCTTAGATCGCGTCGGTATCGGTTTCGCCGGTACGGATACGGATCGCCTGCTCCAGATTCACCACGAAAATCTTGCCGTCACCGATCTTGCCGGTGTTGGCTGCCTTGGTGATGGCTTCGATTACCCGATCAAGGTCCTTGTCATCGATGGCGACATCGATCTTCACCTTGGGCAGGAAATCGACCACATACTCAGCACCGCGGTACAGCTCGGTGTGGCCCTTCTGGCGACCGAAACCTTTGACTTCGGTGACGGTGATACCCTGCACGCCGATTTCCGACAGTGACTCGCGCACGTCGTCCAGCTTGAACGGCTTGATGATGGCTGTGACTAGCTTCATGAAACTCTCTCCCGATTTGGTGGACTTGCCCCAGGAAAACAAACCCGTCTCAAGTCTAAGCGCAGCGGTTGGCTTTGTAACGCGTCGTCGGCATCCGGCTCCGCGTGCGCACTGCCTGGTCACAAGGAACTGCATCAGTGCATGGCTCGAACTGGTCTTTGCAGAAACCTTGCCAGTTCCGCCAAAGCCACGAAAAACAGCGAGTTATGTGATTTAGTCAGGATTGGCCAGTCGCCAGCATGCAGATCATGCACAGTTTCGGTGCGCGCAGGCGGGGGCTGCTGCTCGAAAAACGTGCAGTAGCGCGAGCGTCTGTGAAAGAAAGGCCCATGTGCGTGCGTGCTACACTGCTGGCCATTTCTCGGTTTCAATGGAAAGCCCCATGCTCGCGCCCAAAGCCCTTCTCGATGCCCTGAGCGACCAGGCCTCGCGCCTGTTCAGCAGCGATACCGCACAGCCTCGCGCCGAACTGGAAAGCCAGTTCAAAGTGCTGATGCAAGGGGCGTTCAGCAAACTGGACCTGGTCAGCCGTGACGAATTCGACAGCCAGATGGTCGTGCTGGCGCGCACCCGTGCACGCCTCGAGGCCCTGGAGCAACAGGTAGCAGAGCTGGAAGCGCGGCTGGCCCCTACTGCCCAGCAGGACTGAACCAGCCCTGCCGCTGCCACACGTCAGGCAGAAACCCGCAGGGCGTTCAGCTCAGGCGGCCTGGGCGGTAGCTCACTGGCATGCAGGGTGCCGCGCAACAGCGCTGCACCACATTGGGTGAACACTGTTTTCACCCGGTTGTGCGAGTTGAGAATCTCGGCCTGGATACGCGCGATGGCGGCGTCTGTTGGCTGCAAGCTGGCCGCACGGTTGGCCCACTCGATGGCGGCAAAGCGGCTTTGCTTGCGGGTGCCGCGCCCCTGCATCCAGGCCAGCCCCAGCTCGGCACTGGCGCGTGCGGCAATTCCCAGGTCAGGGTGCTCGACCAGGCTCAACAGGTACGCCACAGCCTCGGCCCGCTCCCGAGAGTTGCCGAACTGGCGCAACAGGATGCCCAGATGCAAACGCGCGCGGGCATTGGTCTGGGAATCGCCCAGCGCGTCGATCAGCAGGTGCCTGACGGCCAGCATGGCGCTGCGCTCGCTGAGGTCCTCGCTACCCTTCATGCGCAGGCACGCCAGCTTGTATTTGGCCCGGCGGCTGCCCGCTGCCACTGCGCGCCGTAGCCAATGTTCAGCGGCCTGGCGATCAATGTACTCCTGCGGGGTATTCGCCTGGCCACCACAGTACAAGTCATACAAGCCAAGGGCTGCCCCCGGCAGGTTCAGTTCGGCACAACGCTCATACAGGTAGACGGCCACTTCATGGCGGTTGGCAGCCAACAGCAGCCGCGCCGCCGCAAGCACCGTGAACCCCGGCGCATGGCCTGCCAGCTGGCGTTTCACCGCCCGCTGCGACCATGCCCGGGCCTGCTCGGCCGAGCGTGGCAGCCCCCATAGACCAAAGCAGTGCCCTGCGGCGCGCAAGGCACAGGCGCCCGCATGGCAGCGCCCGTCGCACAGGCGCTCGAGGGCGCGGCGCAGCAACTGCTGCTGATCCGCCAGGCCGTCGCGCAGTATCAGCTCGGCCAGGCAACGGAACGGCTCGCCCATGGCCCCGATGGCTCCATGATCGGCATTGCATGCCAGGCTCGCGGCAAAGTCGCCAATCGCGCCGGCCTGATCGTGCAATGCAGTACAGCGCAACGCCCCCTGCCAAGCCAGCAGTACTGCGCGCTCCCTTGGCCTCAGCGGGCGCTGTGCCCAGGCGTCGAACAACTGCTGCCAGGTGGCCACGGCCTGCAACTGGTCGGCAGCCGGCAACAGTAGCTGTTCTTCGACGGCCATCCAGCGCAAGGCGTTACGCAGGCGCTCGTCCCAACCGGCGCACAACGGGCCGCTGGCCAACAGTTCAAGCGCATCGGCACCGGCGCCCGACCGCGGCAACAGGTAGATAGCCAGGGCCTGGATGGCTTCGAAGCAACCGGGGCGCAGGCCCAGTGCGTGGCGGAGCCAGTAGTAACGCGGGTCTTGGGTGTCCTGGTAGGTCCGCTTGGCCAGGCACGCGGGAAAGCTGCTTGGCAGTTCCGCCAGCGGTTGCACCCCATGCCTGACCAACAGTGGCGCGGCGGCTTCCTGCACCTCCACATCGGCATGGGCACTGGGCCGATAGCGCGCAGGCCGCCCGTTGAACAACTCGGCCAACCAGCCAGGCTCGCGCAACTGCGCACTGACGCGCAGCATGCCGATGGCCGCTGCCAGCGGTTGCGCCGAACGCTCCAGCGCCTGCAGCAGGTGCGCAGTCGCGGTTTCGCATATCTGCTCTACGGCCAGCACACGCGCAGCGTTGGGTTGGCCATCAGCCTGTACCCGGCAAGCGCGGTGGAAGCAGTGCATGCCCATTACCACGTGCGGGTGGTAAGCCTTGGGGCAGGCATCGACCCAGGCTTTGAGCACCTGGCTCGGGGCTTTGTCGCCCTGGTTGTCGAGGTCGGCGAACATGTGGCCTTCCAGGGCCGCCAGGTAGGCCGGAAACTCGCCGGGCGGCGCCTGATACCACTGCGCCTCGAGGCGGTCGAAAAAACGGGTAAGTTCAACGAATGCGCGGGCCTGCACCAGTTCGCGGATTACCTGGTGAGTGTGGGTGAGCGTTTGCACGGAGCAATTCCTCAAGTCCATTTGGAAGAAGGCACAGTGCCATTCCATGGCAACTGCAGTTGCCCAACAACACTAAGCCATACCCGGCCCCTGCGCAAAGAATATTGGATCCACCTTTTGCTCAGAGGTGTAAAAATCCGCGATAAATCCCTGCCCGGAAAAACCACGACGCACACTTCTTGCGCCGGCAGTAGGAGCGCTGGCTATCCTGTGCGCTACCGCAGGAAGCGGCCTTCACCCGCGACAACGGAGCGTCCATGTCCCTAGCCCTCGTCCATAGCCGCGCCCAGGTGGGCGTACAGGCACCGGCGGTCAGCGTCGAAACGCACCTGACCAATGGCTTGCCGCACCTCACCCTGGTCGGCCTACCGGAAACCACCGTCAAGGAAAGCAAAGACCGGGTACGCAGCGCCATCGTCAATTCCGGGTTGAACTACCCACAACGGCGCATCACCCAGAACCTCGCCCCCGCCGACCTGCCCAAGGATGGCGGGCGCTACGACCTGGCCATTGCCTTGGGCATCCTCGCCGCCGACGGCCAACTGCCAACCGCGGCCCTTGCCGAGCTTGAATGCCTGGGCGAACTGGCACTGTCTGGCACGTTGCGCCCGGTGCAGGGGGTATTGCCGGCGGCACTCGCGGCCCGCGAAGCAGGCCGGGCGCTGGTGGTGCCACGGGAAAACGCCGAGGAGGCCAGCCTGGCCAGCGGCCTGGCGGTGTATGCCGTGGGGCACTTGCTGGAGCTGGTTGCCCACCTCAACGGCCAGGTGCCCCTGGCGCCCTATGCGGCCAACGGTTTGATCCTGCAGCAACGGCCTTACCCGGACCTGAGCGAGGTGCAAGGGCAACTGGCAGCCAAGCGCGCCTTGCTGCTGGCAGCCGCCGGGGCGCACAACCTGTTGTTCACCGGCCCGCCCGGCACCGGCAAGACCTTGCTCGCCAGCCGGCTGCCCGGGCTGCTGCCGCCGCTGGACGAGCACGAGGCGCTGGAAGTGGCGGCGATCCAGTCGGTCAGCGGCCATGCACCGCTGAGCAACTGGCCGCAGCGCCCCTTTCGCCACCCGCACCACTCCGCCTCTGGCCCGGCACTGGTGGGGGGCAGCAGCCGGCCGCAACCTGGCGAAATCACCCTCGCCCACCACGGTGTGCTGTTCCTTGACGAGCTACCGGAATTCGAGCGCCGCGTGCTGGAGGTGTTACGCGAGCCATTGGAGTCCGGTGAAATCGTGATTGCCCGGGCCCGCGACAAGGTACGCTTTCCCGCGCGCTTTCAGCTGGTGGCGGCCATGAACCCCTGCCCTTGCGGCTACCTCGGCGACCCGACCGGCCGTTGCCGCTGCAGCACCGAGCAGATCGCCCGCTACCGCAACAAACTGTCCGGGCCACTGCTGGACCGCATCGACCTGCACCTGACCGTGGCCCGCGAAAGCACCACGCTGAACAACCAGCCTAGCGGTGAAACCAGTGCCGCTGTGGCTGTGAAAGTGGCACAGGCCCGAGCGCTGCAACACGGGCGTCAGGCCTGCGCGAATGCCTTCCTCGATCTCGAAGGTTTACGCCGGCATTGTGCCTTGAAAGCCGCCGACCAAGTCTGGCTGGAAAATGCCTGCGAGCGGCTGACGCTATCGCTGCGCGCGGCACACCGGTTGTTGAAGGTAGCGCGAACGCTGGCGGACCTGGAGGGGTGCGAGGCCATTGGCCGGGCGCATCTGGCCGAGGCCCTGCAGTATCGGCCGGGGAGCAGTTAGGTTCAGCAGTGGCCTTGCAGGCAAGGGCCTGCACCATCCCCTGGTTTACTGGCGGCCAGCCAATGCCCGTTCAACCACCGCCAGCAATACCTCTTCAGAAAACGGCTTGCCCAGGCACTCCAGCGCCCCCAGCCGCGTCGCCGCGTGCATGGCGGCATCATCCCAATGCGCCGACATGCAGATCACCACTATCGGCCATTGCCGAAGCGCCAGCTCACGCTGCACGTGCAGCCCGCTCATGCCGGGCATCTTCAGATCGAGCAGCACGCAACCGGCCTGCCCTGCCCGTTCAGACGCCAGGAACGGGGCACCGCCGGCGAAGGTCAGGGTCTCGAACCCGGCTGAACGCAGCAGGTTGGCCAGGCTCTTGCGCACCGAAGCATCGTCATCGACGATGCATACCCATCTGCTCATGCGCCGCCCATGCCCTCCTGCTGTGTGCCGAGCACGTTGTGCATGGCCACCAACTCCACCAATGAGCGCGACTGCATCTTGTTCATGATGCTCTTCTTGTGCACCTTGGTGGTCACCTCACTGGTGCCGATCTGCCTGGCGATCTGCTTGTGCGACAGGCCGTCGACCACCAGCGAGAACACCTGGCGCTCACGCGGGGTCAGGCGCTGGTACTTTTCCGCCACGAGCCGGGCATGGCGCCACTTGCGCCCTTCGGCCACGGCACGCACCCGCAGCGTCCCCAGCAGGGCCAGCAACTGCTCCTCGTCAAAAGGCTTGGTGAGGAACTCCACGGCACCTGCGCGCATCGCCTGCACGGTCATCGCAATGGTGCCAAAGCCGGTCATGAACACGATCGGCCAGGGCAGCGCCAGCTGGCGCAGCGTTTCCTGCACTTGCAAGCCGGTGATATCGGGCAGGTGCATGTCGAGCAACAGGCAGGCGTAAGGGGTTTCCAGCCGGGCTTCAAACAGCGCCTCGGCACTGGCGAACAGATGATGGGGTATGCCCTGCGAGCGCAGCAGCCGGCCGAGCGCCGTGCGTACCGATGGGTCGTCATCAACCACCAGCACTGGCACATCCGCACTTTCGCCGGATGGCTCCAGGGTGTCGGCGCCTGCGCACAACGGCAAAGCCCCCAATGCCCGGCCTGGGGCCGCGAAGCTGATCTCGGCCGCCAACCGGTAGCCACGCCGAGCTACGGTCTGAATCAGCCCACGGTCGCCAAATGCCTTGCGCAGCAACGACACCTGGACCTGCAGGTTGTTGTCCTCGACCACGGTGCCGGCCCACACCTGGCTGAACAATTCTTCCTTGTCGACCACCCGGCCCTTGGCCCTGATCAGTGTGGCCAGCACCTCGAACGCACGCCCGCCCAGCAGCATGGGCTTACCGTCGAGCAACACTTCGCGGCGCTCCAGGGACACCAGGGCATTGCCTATTCGGATCATGGCTTCCTCGCACGGGCACGGGCATTCGCGCAGCCACGAACAGCCTAGGCCAGCGGATGCGGTGGAACAATTATCCCGAGGGATAGGGTGTTCAAGGCACTATACAAGCGCCCGGAAAAGGCCAGGGGACGATAACGGACAACAGCGTGCCCGTTCCTGCCAAGCGGGCTGCAACCCGCATTCCCCTTGGGCTGGCTGCGTATACTCACGTCTCAGGATGTCGCCAGCAGGGGGGGTGTTTCATGCGCGATGAACGCCTTGCTCACAGGCCCATCGATTACGACCAGACAGTCGACGAAAGCTGGCTCAACAACTGCGACATCACAGCGTTGGGCCAGGATGGCGAGCTCAGTTGCTTCCGCCTGTGCGACCCCACCAGCGGGCAAGCCTGGCTCGCCATGCGCGCACCGCTCGAAGCGCCCGCCGCCTGTCAGCGCCTGGAGCGCGACTACCGGCTGAAACTGGACCCACAGTGGGCAGTGGTGCCGTGCGCGTTCGTGCGTTCCCCCGAAGGCCCACTGCTGGTGTACCCGGCCGGTCACTCCATCGCCGACCTGCTCAGCGAAGGCCGGCTGGCGCTGGAGCCGTTCCTGGAGATTGCGCTGAACGCCGCCACTGCCTTGGCCCAGGCCCACCAAAGCCATGTACTGCACGGCGCCCTGCAGCCAGACCATGTGCATGTGCAGGACAACTTGCAGGTGCGGCTGGGCGGGTTCCGTGCAACACCTGCGCATCCGCTCGGCAAGCAAGGCATGCCGCTCGGCAACTGGACCTACCTGGCGCCCGAGCAAGTCTGCCCGCACGGCAGCAACAACGACCTGCGCAGTGACATCTATGCCCTGGGGGCGATCCTGTACCAGCTCCTGCTCGGTGAATTGCCACTGACCGGGCGCGATACCCAGCACTGGCGTCAGCTGCATGCCGGGGTACAACCCAAGACCGCCTGCGAAGTCGACAACCGCGTGCCGCAGCCGCTGAGCAGCGTGCTGGCCAAGGCCCTGGCCAAGGAACCGGACGCACGCTACCAGAGCGCACACGCCCTGGCCGTGGACCTGGGCTACTGCCACCGGCAATGGGCTGCCAGCAAACACATGGCGGCCTTTGAACCAGGTTGCGCCGACCCGGTCGCCGCCCATGGCAGCCGCCTGTATGGCCGCGATGCCGAACAGCAGGCCATTGCGCTGCTGCTCAAGGGGTTGCGCCGCGACAGCACGCCGCAAGTGCTGCATATTCAAGGCGCCGCAGGCATGGGCAAGTCGAGCCTGGTGGCCGCTGCACTCAAGGCCAATGCTCAAGGGTACTGGGCGGTCGGCAAGTGCAACAGCGTGTCGCAGGCTGCGCCCTACGCGCCCTGGGTGGAAATCCTCGGCGCCCTGACCACCCAGTTGCTGGCCAAGGACAGCCACGAACTCGACGCCCTGCGCCACGACATCCTGCGCCGCATCCAAGGCCACGGCCGGCTGCTGGGCAAACTGGCGCCAGACCTGCAGCTAGTGCTCGGCGCGTTGCCGCCACTGCCAGGCAAACTTACCCCCATGGCGCTGCAGAAGGAGCTGCGGGCCGTGGTCGAATTCCTTGCAGTATTCAGCCGCCCCGGCCTGCCACTGGTGCTGTTCATCGACGACATCCAGTGGGTCGATGAGGCCTCGCGCCAGCTCCTGGCGCAACTGCTGGCAAACGCGCCCGGCAACCTGCTGCTGATCTTTGCCCAACGCAGCGACACCGGCACTACCCAAGGCCCGGCCAGCGTCCCCCACACACTGCGCAGCACCACCCTGAACCTGCGCCCGCTGGCCGTTGGCGCGGTGGCCGAGTTGATCGCCGAGCGCTACCACGTGGATGCCGAAGCCGCCTTGGCACTGGCTGCACAGGTACATGAGAAGACCGCAGGCAACCCGTTCTTCATCCACCAGATCCTGCGCGCCATGGTCGAAGACCAGTTGTTCTTCTTCGATACCCAGGCCATGCGTTGGTCGTGGTGCCCACAGGCCGTGGCCCGGCACCGTTACGCCGACAATGTCGCCGAGCTGATGATCCACCGCCTGGCGCGCCTGCCCGCGCCACAGCGCGACGTACTGCGCATCGCCAGCGCCGCAGGCAGCCGCTGCGACAATGGCGTATTGCAGCGGGTGCTGGGGCGGGCGCCAGGCACTGCGGTGCAGGCCCTGATTGCCGCGGGCTTCCTGCTGTCGAGCCAGAGCGGCCTGGGCTTCGTGCATGACCGCGTGCAGGAAGCGGCGTATCAACTCACGCCAGGGCACGAGCGCGAAGCGCTGCATGCGCGCATTGCCCTGGCCATGCTCGGGGCTTGGCCAGACCGCTTGCAGGCGCTGCTGTTCGAGATTGCCCATCAGCTGCAACGCGCCAGCCCGTGCGGGTTTGCCGCAAATGACTGCGCAACCTTCCTGCAGCTTACGTACGAAGCGGCACAGCGGGCGCGTGACAGCCGCGCCTATGAGCAGGCCGCCGGCTACCTGCACACGGCACAACAGCTGCTCGAAGCCTGCAGTACGCTGGAAAGCCGCGCCACGCTTGGCTTTGCCATTGCCAGCATGGCAACGGAGTGCGACTTGCAACTGTCGCGCACGGTCGCCGCCCAGGCCCGCCTGGCTGAATGCCGCCAGCGTGCCGGCTCGACGCTGGAGCGGGCCAGGGTGTGCCAGTTGCAGGCACGCCTGGAGACCTTGCAGGGTAACTGCCAGGCTGCCATCGCCAGCGCGCTTGGCGGCCTGCGGATGCTGGGTATCGAACTCGCGCCAGGCCTTGACCCACACCAGGTGCAAGCCAGCCATGCCCGTGTGCAAAGCCTGATCGAGCAGAAAGGCCTTCACTGCCTGGAGTCGCTGCCACGCACCGACTCGCAAGAGGTGGTAGTGGCAGTGGGTTTGCTGGCGACCCTGTCGTCATCCTTCCTGGTGCAGGACGACCTGTGTTTCCTGCACCTGGCCAAGCTCACGGAGCTGGCGTTGCTGCATGGCGTGGCGCCAGGGAGCACCTACGGCCTGGCCTGGTACGGGGTGATGTGCGCCGAGCGTTTTGGTGCCTATCACGATGGCCATGGTTGCTGCCTGGCGGCGCTCAAGCTGATCGAGCGCCACGGCCTGGAGGCCGACCTGAGCAGCGCGCTGCTCGCTCTGGACCAGCTCAGTGCCTGGACGTCGCCCATGGAGCTGGCCCGCCGCACCGCCGTGGAGGCCGTCGATTCGGCGCACCTGAGCGGCGACCTGGCCATGAGCTGCCATGCCTGCAACCACTTGGTTTCCGACTCGCTGATCATGGGCCGCTACCTGCCGGAAGTGGCCGAGGAAGTCGCCCAGGGCCTGGCCACTGCGCGCCGGCATGGCTACCTGGAGGTGGCGCAGACCCTGCTGGCCCAGCAAGCGTTCGTCGCCGCCCTCAGCGGCACCACCGGCACGACCGCAACCGCACCCTCGAACTCGCCCATTACACGGTTCTTCGAGTACCTGTTCGCCGGCATGAGCGCCTTCTACCTGGGCAACCATACGCAGGCCATGGCCGACCTGGCGCGGGCCGGCGACTACGCCTGGGCCGCGCCGGCCCACATCAACCTGGCCGACTATCACCTGTTCCGTGGCTTGCTCCTGGGCAGCCCGGAGGCCCCCGGCAGCCTTGCCGACAAGCTGCACGCACTACAGGCATTGCGTGAGCGCTTCGCTCACTGGGCAGGCTTCAACCCGGCCACGTTCCGCAACAAATTGCTGCTGATCGAAGGGGTGATCGCCAAGCTGGAGGGCGACGGGTTGGCCGCCATTCGTTGCTTCGACCAGGCCCAGATCGCCGCCACCGCTGCCGGCTTCATCCACGAACAGGCGCTGGCCCATGAGCAACTGGCGGAAGTGTGCATCCCCAGCGGCCTGATTTCCGGTGCCAACCTGCACCTGCGCGTCGCTCGCGATTGTTTCCACATCTGGGGCGCAACCGGCAAGGTGCAGCAACTCGAGACCCTGCATCCGTTCCTGCGCACCCAGCCGATCCAGGAAACCCAGCGTGCCACGCAGCAGGCCAGGCTGGACCTCGAGGCCGGTATCGAAGCGGCGCGAGCGCTGTCCGAGGAGGTGCTGCTGGAAGGCCTGATCGAAACCCTGATGGGCCACCTGACCGAGCACTCCGGCGCCGACCACGGTGCGCTGCTGATCGTCAGCGGTGCCGAATTCCAGATGGCCGCCCTCGCCTACATCGACGATGCCGGGCTGCACGTGAACATGGACAATTGCCAGAAATTCATGACCCAGGCACCGTTGTCGGTCATCAACACCACCATGCGTACGCGCAAGCCGCTGGTGCTGAGTGATGCGCAAAGCGATTGCCCCGAAGCCTTTCGCCAGGACCTGCAGGCACGTGGTGCCCGCTCGGTACTGTGCCTGCCCCTGGTGATCCAGGGGGTGCTGATCGGCCTGGTGTACCTGGAAAACCGCCTGGTACCCGGCCTGTTCGGCAGCCAGCGCCTGGCCATGCTGGAGATCCTGGCGGCGCAGGCCGCGGTGTCACTGCAGACGGCCAAGTTCTACACACGCCTGGCCGAAGACAACCAGAGCCGGGCGCAGATAGAGGCGGAACGGCGTCATTCTCGCGCAGAGCTTGCGCGCACTGCCCACCTGCAAGTCATGAACGAACTGTCGGCCTCGATTGCCCACGAAATAAGCCAGCCGTTGCTGGGTATCGCTGCCAATGCCGCCGCCAGCCTGCGCTGGCTGAAGCGTGCAAAGCCCGACCTCGAAGAAGCGATGGCCGGGCTGGAGGACATCCGCAACGATAGCGAGCGTGCTGCCAACATCCTGCGGGCGTTGCGCTCGCTGGCCAAGCAGGCACCGCTGCAGCGCCAGGCGGTGAAGCTGGACGCGGTGATCCGCGAGGTGGTGCGCCTGACCTCGACCGATGCCGCCAAGGGTGCAGTGCAGGTGCAAACCCACTTGCACGTGGGGGTCAGCGTGGTGGCCGACCCGGTGCAGTTGCAACAGCTGATGTTCAACCTGATCACCAATGGCCTGGAGGCGCTGGCGGGGTACCGTGCCGATGGCGTGCTGCGCATTGCCTCGGCGGTAGTTGCGGGGCAGGTAGAGATCTGTGTGGACGACAACGGGCCGGGCATTGCGGTTGAAGAACGCGAGCGCGTGTTCGATGCGTTCTACACCACCAAGGGCAGCGGCATGGGCATGGGGCTGGCGATCTGCAATTCGGTGGTACAGGCCCACGGCGGCCAGTTGCAGGCGTTGGTGTCGGAGCTGGGCGGCTGCCGGATTAGCTTCACCCTGCCGGTCAGTGACCGCTAGCCTGTGCCGGCCTGTTCACGGTGCACCCCGCACCTGCGCATACCACGCTGCAGAAACGGGTGTACCCGCTGCAAGGCCGGTTCAGGGCTGAATCAGCGCGACGTCAGCGCCGCATAGCTGTTCATCAGGTTGCGATAGTTGGGTATGCGCTGCGACAGCAGGTTGCCCAGCCCTTCGATGTCGTTGCGCCAGTCGCGGTGCAGCTCACAGGCCACCGAGAACCAGTTCATCATCTGCGCGCCCGCCTGGGTCATGCGCACCCACGCTGCCTGCTGCACGGTTGGGTTGAAGGTGCCCGAGGCATCGGTGACCACGAACACCTCGAAACCTTCCGCCAGCGCCGACAGGGTCGGGAAGGCCACGCACACGTCGGTGACCACGCCGGCAATGATCAGTTGCTTGCGCCCGGTCGCCTTGATCGCCTTGACGAAATCCTCGTTGTCCCAGGCATTGATCTGGCCTGGGCGGGCAATGTAGGGCGCGTCCGGGAACATGGCCTTGAGCTCCGGCACCAGCGGGCCGTTCGGGCCTTGCTCGAAACTGGTGGTGAGGATGGTCGGCAGGCCGAAGAACTTGGCCAGGTCACCCAGGGCCAGCACGTTGTTCTTGAACTCGTTGGGGGCGAAGTCCTGCACCAGCGAGATCAGGCCGGTCTGGTGGTCCACCAGCAGTACCACGGCGTCGTCTTTGTTCAGGCGCTTGTAATCGGGTTGGCTCATGGGGGTGACTCCTCGGTTGGAAAAGCGGCGCGGTACTACCCGCAGGGGGCTATACCCGTGAATAGCTCCGGCTTAAGAATAGGCCTGGGCCTGGCGCCACGCATTCGGCGGCTGGCCGACCAGGCGGCTGAAGGCACGGGTGAAGTGGGCTTGGTCACAGAACCCGCATTCCAGGCTCACGTGGGTAATGGGCGCCTCGGTGGCAAGCAGGCGCTTGGCCTTTTCCATGCGTGCCAGCAGGCGCCAGGCCTGGGGCGAAAGCCCGGTATTGACCTTGAAAGCTCGGGAGAAATGGCTGCGTGTGAGGTTGCACAGGCCGGCGATCTCGATGATCGGCAGCGAGCTGCGCAGCATCAGTTCCTTGGCCAGGCGCAACCGTGCAGGCGTCAGGGCCCCAGGGGGTTGCAGCGGCATTTGAGGCGTCCCGTCGTGCATGGCGACTCTCCTGTTCAGTAGGGAAAGTCTCACCCCCGGCACATGACAAAGTCCTGAGCCAAAGCTGAATTGTTCTTAATTGTGCGGTGCTGGCCCTGGCGGGTTTGCCGCTACCATAAGATGCGTTTCATATTCAGTTACAGGCCGTCAGCCGCACCCAGGATTCAAGGTATAAAAGCAATGCAGGAAAAAACCGCCCACCGCACCGTAGCCATGGTGCTGTTCAACGATGTGCTGTTGCTGGACGTGACGGGGCCTATGGATGCATTCGCCATCGCCAACCGTTTCCTGCCGGCCGAGCGGCGCTACCAGTTGCTCACCCTGGCCGAGGGGCAGGCGGCGGTGCGTGGCTCGTGCGGGCTGAAGGTGGTGGCCGACCTACGCCTCGAAGACCTGCCTGCCGCCGTGGATCTGCTGCTGGTGCCCGGTGGCCCTGGCGCGTACGACATCGCGCTGCCAGTGCTCGAGCGCTGGTTACCCCACGCCGTGCGCAGTGCCAAGCGGTTCGGGGCGATTTGTACCGGGGTATTTTTGCTGGGCCGGGCCGGGCTGCTGGACGGCTACCGTTGCACCACCCACTGGAACTACGTGGAGCGCCTGGCGCAGGCGTTTCCCGCGGCCAAGGTTGAAACCGAGCAGATCTATGTCATCGATCGCTGCCTGATCACGTCTGGTGGCATTACGGCGGGCATTGACCTGGCACTGGCAGTTATCGCCGAAGACCACGGCAAGGCACTGGCCCTGGAAGTGGCCAAGGTGCTGCTGGTGGCGCGCCACCGGCAAGGAGGGCAAACGCCGTATGGGCCGCTGCTGGCGGCAGTGCCACGCGACGACTCGCCAGTGGCGAGGGTGCAGGCATACATCGTCGATCATATCGAGCAGGCCTTCACCGTGCAGAAAATGGCCGACCTGGTGGCCATGAGCGGGCGCAACTTTGCCCGCACGTTTCAGCGCGAGGTGGGGATTACGCCACTGCAATACCTGCAGAATGCGCGCATCGACCGCGCCCGCCAGTTGCTCGAATGCGGCGACCTGCCACTGAAGGTGGTGGCGGCGCAGTGCGGGTTTGGCAGTGACCGGCACATGCGCAAGGTGTTCTGCGAACGGATTGGCATGACGCCGGCGCAGTATCGGGCACAGTTTGGTGGGGCCTGAGTCAGTGTGTTTCCTGTGCGGGCCGCTTCGCGGGGAAACCCGCGCCCACAGGGCTGCACAGGTTGTCTCATTTTTCAGGACAATCTTTCTCCCCGATGGCGGATTGTCTAACACCACCCCCGGCCCTCAGAATTGTCCGCCAACCCGTTCGAACGCTGCCCCGGCAGCTCATGGAGTACGAGCCCATGCCACATGAAGGCAGCCTTCTACAAACCGCGGTGATCTTTCTGCTCGCCGCCGTCCTTGCCGTGCCCTTGGCCAAGCGCCTGCAACTGGGTGCCGTGCTTGGCTACCTGCTGGCCGGTGTGGTCATTGGCCCGCAGGCATTGGGTTTGATCCGCGATACCGAAAGCGTGGCGCACATTTCCGAGCTGGGCGTGGTGCTGCTGTTGTTCATCATCGGCCTGGAATTGTCCCCCAAACGCCTATGGCTGATGCGCAAGGCAGTGTTCGGCGTCGGTACCGCCCAAGTGGTGCTGACCGGCGTGCTGATCGGCGCCATTGCCCTGTTCGGTTTCGGTCAGGCGCTACCTGCGGCCATCGTGCTCGGCCTTGGCCTGGCGCTGTCATCCACTGCCCTCGGCCTGCAAAGCCTGGCCGAAAGCAAGCAACTCAATGCCCCGCACGGCCGCCTGGCCTTCGCCATCCTGCTGTTCCAGGACATCGCCGCCATACCGCTGATCGCCCTGGTGCCGCTGCTGGCCGCCAGCGGGCCGGACACCAGCCACGGCGACAGCCTGCAACACGGCTTGCAGATCTTCGCCAGCATCGCCGTGGTGATCGTCGGCGGCCGCTACCTGCTGCGCCCGGTGTTCCGCACGGTGGCCCGCACCGGCCTGCCAGAGGTGTCTACCGCCACTGCGCTGCTGGTGGTGATCGGTACCGCCTGGTTGATGGAGGAAGCCGGCATTTCCATGGCGCTGGGTGCCTTCCTCGCCGGCTTGTTGCTGGCGGACTCGGAGTACCGCCACGAGCTGGAATCTCAGATCGAGCCTTTCAAGGGCCTGCTGCTGGGGTTGTTCTTCATCAGTGTCGGCATGGGTGCCAACCTGCGGCTGCTGCTGGAAATGCCGCTGGTGGTGCTGGGCCTGACCCTGCTGCTGGTGGCAGTGAAGCTGGTGCTGCTGGTTGGCGTTGGCCGCCTGGCCGGTGGCCTGAGCGGCGCCAGCGCGCTACGCCTGGGCATGGTGCTGGCGGCCGGCGGCGAGTTCGCGTTCGTGGTGTTCAAGCTGGGCAAGGACCAGGGCCTGTTCGACGCCCAGACCTACGACCTGCTGCTGATGACCATCACCCTGTCGATGGCCATTACCCCGCTGCTGATGATTGCCTGCGCCCGCGCCCTCAAGCGGCCGCAACCTGCGCGTGAAGTGCCTGAGCAATACAAGCAGATACAGGCGGATACGCCTCGGGCGGTAATCGTCGGCATGGGGCGTATGGGGCAGATCGTTGCACGCATCCTGCGCGCGCAGAAGATCCCGTTCATTGCCCTGGAAACCTCGGTCGATGCCATCGAGATGACCCGTATGTTCGAGCAGGTGCCGGTGTTCTACGGCGACCCGCTGCGCCAGGAAGTGCTGCATGCCGCCAAGGTGGGTGAAGCGGAGTACTTCATCATCACCATCGATGACCCTGAAGCTGCCATTCACACAGCCGAGCGGGTGAAGCGCCTGTACCCGCACCTGAAAGTGCTGGCCCGTGCGCGCAACCGCCAGCATGTGCACAAGTTGGCGGATGTCGGTGCCGAGCCAATCCGCGAGACGTTCTATTCCAGCTTAGAGATGACCCGCCGCGCGCTGGTGGGGCTGGGTTTGAGCGATGAGCAGGCGGCGGACCGGATTGCACGGTTCACCCAGCATGACGAAGAAGTGCTGGTGGCCCAGGGGCAGGTCCGCGATGACCGGGCCAAGGTGATGCAAACGGCCAAGGAGGCGCGGGTTGAGTTGGAGCGGTTGTTTGATTCGGATGCGGACTGAACAATCAGGCAAATATCAACCGCTCTATCTTAGGATGCTCACGGTGGGCCGCTTGCCAAAGATCGTAGGCCGCCTGTTCGGCAAGGTACTGCCGGGCAGGACCGAGGCCAGCCAATTCAAGTCGATAAGCAAGATCGGCAGATATTGCGGCACGCCCATTGAGCACCGTGGATAATTGCCCCCGTGAGTAGCCCAGGTGACGAGCTAACTCAGAGACGTTCATTCCAATTGCGGGCAACACATCCTCTCGCAATGACTCCCCGGGATGGGGAGGATCAAACATAGGCATGGCTGAGGCCTCCTTAGTGGTAATCGAGATAGTCAACAAGCTCCACATCGGTACCAATGAAGCGAAACACGAGGGGCCAGTTACCCGAAACATTCACCGCCCAAAAGCTTTCCAGCTTTCCATGCAGGGGATGAAGACGATAACCAGGGCGATTCATATCTGAAGCCGTTTTTGCTACGTCAAGGGAAGCAAGCAAACGCCGCAAGCGATTGACATGATCCGCACGCACCCCAGATGTGTCACGTAGCTGATGGAGCAGCCTCAGGCCCCTGTGCCTGAAACTTCTGATCATTGAAGGGTTAGTGTAAGGTCATGCCTTACACCTTCAAGCTGGCAGTGGAGCGGAACATGGGGTTACTCCTGAAGGATTTCCGGGTTGCCCAGTTTGCTCTCGACGTTGCTCAATGGCGCCGTCATGCCATCCTTTTTCACTGTCAGAAATTGCCCAAAGCGGAATGGGGCACTCGCCAATCTGGGGGCTCTGAACGCCCTCATCCTGTCTCCTGACGATCACCGGGTCGCTGTCGGTTCAGCGATCGGGTATGGAAACCCGGATGTGATAAAGGGCTGCCGTAATGGCAGTTGTGCGCGTGTAGCCGTTTGGCCAACCGGCTTGCCTGCCCACCGGTTTTCCACCCCGCGTACAACTTCCGCCTTCTGCGGGGAAATGGGTCGTTACAGTTCAGCCCGACACAGCCCAACGCGCCTTCAACCGCTGCGATGCTGGCCACCCACACTTGTTCACCGTAAACCCGGGCATCTGCGCCCATGACGCCCTGGTCCATGTCGCCCAGTACCTGCGGGGCGCTTACGGCTGTGGCTACAAAGCCCTGGAACACCTGGGCGAAACCGGCAAGAGCCTGTTCTGGGGCAACCTGAATGCAGTCAGTGAATTGAGATTGCCGGTGCCGGCCTCTTCGCGGGCATGCCCGTTCCCACAGGTTCTGCAGTGGGTTTGAAGCTTGCGCGACACCTGTGGGAGCGGGCGAGCCCGCGAAAGGGCCGGTACAGTAAACAAAAAAAGCCGGCCCCTTATGCAAGGAGCCGGCTTGTATGCGTACTGCTAGTGATCGGTTACTTACCCGCAGTCAACGCGTTATAGCTGGTCATCAGATTCCGATAATCCGGAATGTGGTTGGAGCACAGCGCCGCCAGCCCTTCCACATCATTGCGCCAGTCACGGTGCAGCTCACAGGCCACGCCAAACCAGGTCATCATCTGCGCACCGGCCTGGCTCATGCGGTCATGCGCCGCATCGCGGGTCATTTCGTTGAAGGTGCCGGAAGCATCAGTCACCACGAACACGTCAAATGCCTCTTCCAGCGCCGACAGCGCCGGGAACGCCACGCACACCTCGGTCACCACACCCGCAATGATCAGCTGCTTCTTGCCAGTCGCCTTCACCGCCTTGACGAAGTCTTCGTTGTCCCAGGCGTTGATCTGGCCGGGGCGAGCGATGTACGGCGCGTCCGGGAACAGCTCCTTCAGCTCCGGTACCAGCGGGCCGTTGGGGCCTTGCTCGAAGCTGGTGGTGAGGATGGTCGGCAGGTTGAAGAACTTCGCCAGGTCGGCCAGCGCCAGCACGTTGTTCTTGAACTTGTCCGGTTCGATGTCACGCACCAGCGACAGCAGGCCAGCCTGGTGGTCTACCAGCAGTACAGCGGCGTCGTCTTTGTTCAGGCGGTTGTAGGTGAATTTGCTCATGGTCTGTGCTCCAAAGGTTTATGAATTTTTCAGCTGTTCGGGGTGTTTCGCGTTGATGGACACAGATTAAAATCATCACCTTTGCGGCGGTAGTCAGCAGAATCTGGCTTTAGCGTTCCGTTTCGTGAACGATGGCTGTGTAGGGGCTGCCGGCAAGCCAAAACCCGGAGACCGATCATTGGAAGACCTCAACTCCCTCTACTACTTCACCCAAGTAGTCGAGCACGGTGGTTTCGCCCCGGCAGGCCGGGCGCTGGACATGCCCAAGTCGAAGCTCAGCCGGCGCATCGCCGACCTGGAGGAGCGCCTGGGCGTGCGCCTGCTGCACCGCACCAGCCGCCATTGCTCGCTCACCGAGATCGGCCAGGCCTACTACAACCGCTGCCTGGCCATGCGCGTGGAGGCCGAGGGCGCGGCGGAGATCATCGAGCGCAACCGCAGCGAACCGCGCGGGCTGGTGCGCATCAGCTGCCCGACCACCCTGCTCAACTCCTGGGTCGGGCCGATGCTGACCCGCTACATGCTCAAGTACCCGCAGGTGGAGCTGTTCATCGAAAGTACCAACCGCCGCGTCGACCTGCTGCACGAGGGCTTCGACATCGCTTTGCGGGTGCGCTTTCCACCGTTGGAAAACACCGACATGGTGATGAAGGTGCTAAGCAACAGCACCCAGTGCCTGGTCGGCCAGCCTCAATACCTGGAGCAGTTGCCCAAAAGTTTCGACCCGCAGTTGCTCAGCACGCTGCCCAGCCTGCACTGGGGCAGCGCCCAGCGCGAGTACCAGTGGGAGCTGTTTCGGGGTGAAGACAGCAGCCGCAGCATCGTCATCCCGCACAAACCACGCATGGTGACCGACGACCTGTTTGCCCTGCGTCATTTCGTGGTGGCCGGGGTTGGCATTGCGCACTTGCCAAGGGTGGCCGTGCGCGAGGACCTGGCGGCGGGGCGGCTGGTGGAACTGATCCCGGACTGGCACCCGCGCTGTGGCATCGTGCATGCCATATTCCCGTCGCGGCGTGGGTTGCTGCCTTCGGTACGGGCGTTGATCGATCACTTGGCCGAAGAGTTTGCGGTCAGCGACATGGCTTGAGTCCTGAGCTGGCTTCTTCGCGGGCATGCCCGCTCCCACAGGGTATCGCGCATTTCTTGAGTTCAGCGCCTAACGTGTGGGAGCGGGCGTGCCCGCGAAGGGCTGCAAAGCAGCCCCAGTAACGCTTAACTGACAGGCATTACCCGCGCAGCCCCTTCTTCTCGACATCACATCAGCTTAGAAAGCAAAGCACGAACAGCCCAGCGCCCCCCAGAACCCCTGGAAGTCATTGACCGGAACACTCGATTTGCGCGCCTTGTCATGGCTGTGCGCATGCACCCCGCACGGCCCCGAACACTGGTGCACGGCTGCCGCCAGCGACGGCGTACCCACGCGCCAGTGCCCCGGCACCTTGGCTACTGGAGACCACTCCGGCAGCACCGGCACCTGCGGTGGCCCGAGGCGGTCAAACTCGCCGGCACCGTACACGACCTTGCCATCGACAATGGTCAGCACCGATTCGATGCCCTTGATCGCTTCTTCATCAACGCTGAAGAAGTCCAACGACAAGGCCGCCAGGTCGGCCAGTTGGCCTACTTTGATCTGGCCCTTCTTGCCTTGCTCGCTGGAGAACCAGGCACTGCCCTGGGTGAACAGCTGCAGCGCGGTCTCGCGGTCCAGGCCTTCCTTGTACAGCTCCATGCCGCCAACGGTCTTGCCGCTGACCAGCCAGTACAGCGAGGTCCAGGGGTTGTAGCTGGACACGCGGGTAGCGTCGGTGCCCGCGCCGACCGGCACGCCCATCTCCAGCATGCGTTTGATCGGCGGGGTCTGCTCGGCAGCCTTGGCGCCATAGCGGTCGACGAAGTACTCGCCTTGGAAGGCCATGCGGTCCTGGATGGCGATGCCGCCGCCCAACGCACGCACGCGCTCGATGTTCTGCGGGGTGATGGTTTCGGCGTGGTCGAAGAACCACGGCAGGCCATTGAACGGGATATCGCGGTTGACCTTCTCGAACACGTCGAGCATGCGCGTGATCGATTCGTTGTAGGTGGCATGCAGGCGGAACGGCCAGCGCTGCTCGACCAGGTGGCGCACCACCGGCTCCAGCTCTTCTTCCATGGTCTGCGGCAGGTCCGGGCGCGGCTCGAGGAAGTCCTCGAAGTCGGCGGCGGAGAACACCAGCATTTCGCCAGCGCCGTTGTGGCGCAGGAAGTCGGTACCGCTGTGCAGCTTGACGCTGGATGTCCACTTCCTGAAGTCGTCCAGTTCTTCCTTGGGCTTCTGGGTGAACAGGTTGTAGGCAATGCGCACTGTCAGCTGGTTGTTGTCGGCCAGCTCCTGGATCACCGAGTAGTCGTCGGGGAAATTCTGGTAGCCGCCGCCAGCGTCGATGGCACTGGTCAGGCCCAGGCGGTTCAGCTCACGCATGAACTGGCGGGTCGAGTTGACCTGATACTCCAGCGGCAGCTTCGGCCCTTTCGCCAGGGTGGCGTAGAGGATCATCGCGTTCGGGCGGGCAATCAGCATGCCCGTCGGGTTGCCGAACTTGTCACGCTGGATTTCGCCACCCGGCGGGTTCGGGGTGCTCTTGTCGTAGCCGACGGCCTTGAGTGCGGCACGGTTGAGCAATGCGCGGTCGTAGAGGTGCAACAGGAACACCGGCGTATCGGGTGCAGCCTGGTTGATTTCTTCCAGGGTCGGCATGCGTTTTTCAGCGAACTGGAACTCGTTCCAGCCACCCACCACACGCACCCACTGCGGGGTAGGCGTGCGCGCAGCCTGGTCCTTGAGCATGCGCAGGGCATCGGCCACCGACGGCACGCCTTCCCAGCGCAGCTCCAGGTTGTAGTTCAGGCCGCCGCGGATCAGGTGCAGGTGCGAGTCGTTCAGGCCGGGAATGACCGTACGCTGCTTGAGGTCGACGATTTGCGTGCTGGCGCCCTTGTGGGCCATGGCCTCGGCGTCGTTGCCCACGGCGATGAAACGGCCGTCCTTGATGGCGACGGCGGTGGCAGTGGGCTTTTCGCGGTCAACGGTGTGCAGCTTGCCGTTGAACAGAATCAGGTCGGCGGTCATGGAACCTCCTTGGGTGGATGCGTGAGCGGAACCGGCGGCGCCGGTGAAGGGCAATGCAGACCAGAGCGCGCCGGCAGCACCCAGTACAGTGCTGCTGGCGAGGAACTGGCGACGAGTCTTGTCGTGGCGGTCCTGGGGCATGGTGTTCTCCGTCTCTGGGCGCGGCGGCGGCAGGCGCGACTGCAGAGCATGCCGCCCGATACAGGGGCAAGGCTTGGATGGATGTGCGGTGGGGCTGTTGAAGGTTAGCCCTGATCAAGTTTTGTGTTGCCAGGGCTGGCCCCATCGCCGGCAAGCCAGCGCCCACAAGGGCTTCACAGCTTCTGAGCCCTGAACAGCCCCTGTGGGCTTGCCGGCGGTTGGGGCCGCAAAGCGGCCCCGGCTTGTTCAGCGACTCAAGAACGCCAGCAGGTCCTCATTCAGCTGCTGCGCATGAGTCACGGCAAACCCATGCGGCGCGCCGGCGTACACCTTCAGCTCAGCCCCACGAATCTGCGCCGCCGCCTGCTTGCCGGTAGTCTCGAACGGCACGATCTGGTCGTCATCGCCATGAATCACCAACGTCGGTACATCGACCTTGGCCATGTCCGACCGGAAGTCGGTTTCGGAGAACGCCGTCACACAATCCAGGGTGGCCTTGAGCGACGCCATCAGCGCTATGTTCAAGGTCTGCGTCTGCACGCCCTGGGATACCTGCTGCCCATGGTTGATGCCATAGAACGGTGCGGCGAAGTCGGCGATGAACTGCGCCCGGTCGGCACGCAGGCCAGCCACGATACCTTCGAACACCGACAGGTCGACGCCCTCGGGGTTGTCGTCGCGCTTGCCGAACACCGGCGTAACGGCGCCCAGCAGCACCAGCCCGGCGACCCGCTCAGTGCCGTAGCGACCGATGTAGCGGCTTACGTCACCGCCGCCCATGGAGAAGCCCACCAGGGTCACCTCACGCAGGTCGAGGTGTTCGATCAGCTGGGCGATGTCATCAGCGAAGGTGTCGTAGTCGTAGCCGTTCCATGGCTGGCTCGAGCGCCCGAAACCGCGGCGGTCGAAGGCAATGGCGCGGTAACCGCGGCTGGCCAGGAACTCCATCTGCGTGTCCCACATGTCGGCATTCAGCGGCCAGCCGTGGCTGAACAGCACGGGCTTGCCGGTGCCCCAGTCCTTGAAGTAGATCGAAGTACCATCGCGGGTAACGAACGTGCTCATAGCGGTATCTCCTGGATTATCGAGGTCAGGGGCTGGCTCAGCCGCGCAGCCAGTTGGCGCAGCGACGGGTCACCCAAGGCATGATGTAGAACACCACGGGCAGAATGACGAACAGGTTGACGATCAGGTTGCCGGTGATCGCGCCCCCCAGTTGCGGGAAGCGGGCAAACAGCGGCGCCAGCAGTTGCGGCACGACCATGGTCATCGGGCAGATCACCAGGTAGGTTAGCAGCGCCTGCTTCCAGCGCGGCGGTTGCGCGGCCGAGGTACCCGACGTGCTATCGAGCACCTGGTGCTGCAGGCATACGGTCACCACTTCGCGGTTGTCTTGGAGTGCGGTGTTCATCGGCGTTCCTTGGGTGAGCTTGCCCACAGCCACTGTGCAACGGCCAACGGGCGCTGGATTGGATAAGTGTGCTGCCCTGCGTGGGCACCGGCTGAGGGTGCCCGCGGCTGCGGCTTACTTGTTGGCGTTGAAGGCGTTGTAGCTGGTCATGAGGTTGCGGTAGTCCGGGATATGGTTGGAGCACAGCGCGGCCAGGCCTTCAATGTCGTTGCGCCAGTCGCGGTGCAGCTCGCAGGCAACCCCGAACCAGGTCATCAACTGGGCGCCAGCGCGGCTCATGCGGTCATGGGCGGCGTCGCGGGTCATGGCGTTGAAGGTGCCGGAGGCATCGGTAACCACGAACACGTCGAACTCTTCTTCCAGGGCGGCCAGCGCCGGGAAGGCTACGCACACTTCGGTGACCACGCCGGCGATGATCAGCTGCTTCTTGCCGGTGGCCTTCACCGCCTTCACGAAGTCTTCGTTATCCCAGGCGTTGATCTGGCCTGGTCGGGCGATGTACGGCGCGTCCGGGAACAGGGCTTTCAGTTCCGGGACCAGCGGGCCGTTGGGGCCTTGTTCGAAGCTGGTGGTGAGGATGGTCGGCAGGTTGAAGAACTTGGCCAGGTCAGCCAGGGCCAGTACGTTGTTCTTGAAGGCATCCGGCTCGATGTCGCGCACCAGCGACAGCAGGCCAGCCTGGTGGTCGACCAGCAGTACGGCGGCATCGTCTTTGTTCAGGCGGTTGTATTTGAAGTTGGTCATGGTCGTTGCTCCATAGGGTTTGAAGTTCAGCAAATTGGGTGTTTCGCGTTGATGGGAGAAGATTAAAACCGTCACCTTTCGAGCGGTAGATAGCGGTTTTTGGCTTTAGCGTTCTGTTTTGGGAACGATAGATTGGCGCTGGATTTGCTGGCCTCTTCGCGGGCTTGCCCGCTCCCACAGGGACCGCATCTCGCTCAGGGCGGGTTTACCCGCACGCAGGCGCCCATTGCCTGCCCGGCCAACCTGCTCTATTACTACCCACAGCCCTCCCCTCACTCCCGAGACCACCATGCTGGCGTTCATCCAGTCGTCCCCGTTGCTGCTCGGTACTGCCCTGATCCTGCTCGACCTCGTAATCTGGCAGTTGATCCCCCTCCAGCACCGGGCCTGGCGCATCGGTATGCGGCTGGTGCTTTTCCTGTTGTTCAGCGCGGTGCTGGTGACCGCCGGCATGAGCCCGCTGCAGCCACCGCCCTGGCCGGACGATGTGCCGCGCAACCTGATGGCCACGGTATTGGCCATCGGCTGGTGGCTGTTTGGCGCGCGCACGGTCACCGTGGTGTTCGGCCTGTTGCTGGTAGCGCGGGGTAGCCACGGCGGGCGCTTGCTGCAGGACGTGCTGGGGGCGCTGATCTTCCTTGCCGCGGTAGTAGCGGCCGCAGGCTATGTGCTGCAGCTGCCAGTCAAGGGCCTGCTGGCCACCTCGGGCGTGATGGCCATCGTCATAGGCCTGGCGTTGCAGAGCACGCTGGCTGACGTGTTCAGCGGCATCGTGCTGAACACCACGCGGCCCTACCAGATTGGCGATTCGATCGCGATCGACGGCACCGAAGGCAAGGTGCTGGATATCGACTGGCGGGCCACGCGCCTGCTCACGGGCACAGGTAGCCTGGCGGTGATCCCCAATTCGGTGGCGGCCAAGGCGCGCCTGCTCAACCACAGCAGGCCGGCGGATGTGCATGGGGTGTCGATCAACGTGGTAGTGCCGGCCAAAGTGCGGCCCAGGCGGGTGTTCGACGCACTGGAAAAAGCCCTGCAGGGCACCAGCGCGATCCTTGCTTCACCTGCGCCCAAGGTGTCGGTCAAGGCCTCGACACTGGAGTCGGTGGAGTACGAGGCCAGCGGGTTCATTGCCGACATGGGCGGCAAGACCGCGGCGCGCAACCAGTTGTTCGACCTGGCGCACCGCCACCTGGAGGCGAGCGGGGTAATGTGGAACGTCGACCTGGCCATGCCGCCACGCAGCCGCCAGCGCGAAGTGCTGGACGAGGTACGGGTGTTCCGTTCGCTAAGCGCTGAAGAGCGTGACGCATTGAGCCAGCGCATGACGACGGTGGAGTACCTGGCGGATCAGGTGATCCTGGAGGTAGGCGCGCATTCCGACCATTTGCTGGTGATTGGCAGCGGCGTGGTGTCGGCCTCTGTGCGCGATGGCGACAAGCTGCTGGAGGCCGGGCGCATGGGGCCGGGCGAGGTGCTGGGGGTGGAGGGGATCATCGACGAAGACGAGTCACTGGCCGAGTTCCGTACACTGACCAGCTGCGTGCTGTACCGCATCGACAAAGAGCAGGTGAAAAGTTGCCTGGCGCAACGTGGCGATGTGCAGACGGCGCTGAGCAAGTTGCAGCGGTTCCGGCGCCAGAGCCGGGAGTCGTTGTTGCTGCAGAAGCCGGCCCTGATCAAGAAG
Organism: Pseudomonas sp. UBA6699; assembly: GCF_002454615.1. Taxonomy (NCBI): domain Bacteria; kingdom Pseudomonadati; phylum Pseudomonadota; class Gammaproteobacteria; order Pseudomonadales; family Pseudomonadaceae; genus Pseudomonas; species Pseudomonas sp. UBA6699. The sequence continues at coordinate 56 of NZ_DKJF01000002.1, read as the reverse complement.
GGCGGCTTCCTCAGCTGGTTGCACAAGTAAGCCTGTACTGGCCTCTTCGCGGGTAA